>JBILIE010000138.1:0-4918 GCA_044350115.1 Rickettsiales bacterium | reverse complement strand
AAACTGGCAGAAGGCGGCGTGAAAACGTTGGATGATTTTGCGGATTTGGCTCGCGATGAGTTTAAAGATCTGGTGCCTGATAGCAGCTTCAGTAACGACGAAATCGACGCCCTCATCATGCGCGCCCGCGAACATTGGTTCGATGGCGAAGAAGCGGCGAAAGCTTAGTCGGATCTGACCATATCGAATGCCAAAAGCAGAACCACAGCGAACCTGTATTGTGACAGGGGAAGAATTAACACAGCAGGAATTGCTGCGTTTTGTGGTGTCGCCAGAAGGCAAGGTGGTGTTTGACCTCAAAGGCAATCTGCCTGGGCGGGGGATGTATGTGAAGCCACAGAAAGCGCTGTTGGCAGAGGCATGTAAGCGCAATTTATTTGCGCGTGCTGCCAAGCAAAAGGTGCAGGTAGATGCAGCTTTGCCCGATTTTGTGGAACAAGTGCTAAAAGAGCGTGCACTTGCATTTTTGGGGCGGGCGCAATTAGCGGGCGATCTCGTCACGGGGAATGAGAAAGTGCTCTCAATGCTCAAATCGGGCGAGGCAGAAATTTTGATTCATGCCTCGGACGCTGCGGAAGATGGAATGCGTAAATTAAATAACCATGCCACTGCCACAGGCACGAAAATCGTGGTATTTTGTGGGCGCGACGAGATGGGTGAAATACTCAAAAAAGCGAATCCAGTGCATATGGGAATGAAAAAAGGTGGAATTTCTTCCGCTTTTATTGATTCTTATGACCGCTGGGCTGGATTTCTTGGATAAGATAGGTTATAGAAGGCGTTGAATATTTAAAGCGCATGATAGAAAGAACGATCGCCAAATGACTGAGACAGACAATAAAAGCAAGGGAACCCTGACGATTGGGCCGAGCAAGCTTTCACTCACCAAAACCGTTGAAGGTGGGCAGGTGAAGCAGAATTTTCAGCGTGGCCGCTCTAAGACTGTGACGGTGGAAGTGCGCAAGACGCGTACTTTTAGCCGTGATGGTGCGACAGGCGGCGAAATGGTGCGTGACCGTGGTGCAGCAGGTGATGGCGCATTAAATGACCGCGAGCGCGAAACGCGGATGCGTGTGCTGGAACAGGCAGCCCTGCAAAGCGCACAGCCACAAGTTCGTAACGAGCCGCCCATTCAAGCTTCAGTGGTGATGAAGGAACGCCCTGCGGATGATAACAAAACGATTATCACGCCGCCAGCCCCTGTGGAAGATGTTGCAGCGGTGGAAGCTGCCGCGCAACGTGTGGCGAAAAAGCCTGATATTGTGAAGCCCGCGCCGAAAATGACGGATGGCGAAGATGAGGCGGCGAAAAACAAGCTTAAAGGTGATCGCACGCAAAAAATGAAGCTGACTAAAGAAGCCAGCGATCGTCGTGGGGGTAAACTCACGGTTAATCAGGCGTTGAACTTTGGCGATGAGCGGATGCGGAGTCTCTCTAGCCTGCGTCGCCAACGTGAGAAAAATCGCCGTGGTGAAGATAGTGGCAGCAAAGAAAAAATTATCCGCGAAGTGATTATTCCCGAAACTATTACGGTGCAGGAATTGGCTAACCGTATGGCGGAGCGCGCAGTGGATGTGGTGAAATCGCTCATGAAAATGGGTACGATGGTCACCGTCAACCAAAGCATTGATGCCGATACCGCAGAAATTATTGTGGAAGAATTCGGTCACAACCATAAGCGCGTGAGCGAGAGCGATGTTGAGCGCGCCGTGACGGATCAGGACGTGACGGAAGCTGAAAGCAATCTCAAATCACGTCCACCCGTGGTCACCATTATGGGGCACGTGGATCACGGTAAAACTTCATTGCTTGACGCACTGCGCAAGACCGATGTGGTTGCAGGTGAAGCAGGCGGAATTACTCAGCATATCGGCGCCTATCAGGTGCAGATGCAAACGGGTGATAAGATTACCTTTATTGATACTCCAGGGCACGAGGCTTTCACGGCGATGCGTGCGCGTGGGGCGAAAGTAACCGATATTGTGGTCTTAGTCGTGGCGGCGGATGATGGTATTATGCCGCAGACGGAGGAAGCGATTAATCATGCTCGCGCTGCGAATGTGCCGATCATTGTGGCCGTGAATAAAATGGATAAACCAGGGGCGGATTCATCACGCATTAAAACTGATCTAATGAACCATGGATTGGTGGCCGAGGAATTCGGTGGCGAAGTGATGGTGGTAGAAGTTTCTGCAAAACAAGGCCTCAACCTCGATAAATTGCAAGAAGCGATTATTCTGACTGCAGAGATGTTGGAACTGAAAGCGAACCCAGACCGCGCTGCGGCGGGTGTGGTGATTGAATCTAAGGTTGAGCAAGGCCGTGGTACGGTGGCTACGTTGCTGCTGCATAAAGGTACGCTCAAAATCGGCGATATTATTGTTGCAGGTTCAGCCACTGGTCGTGTGCGCGCTATGATTAATGATAAAGGCGAACAAGTTAAAGAAGCAGGTCCGTCAATGCCGGTGGAAGTATTGGGCTTGAACGAATCACCTGAAGCAGGTGACGAATTTGGCGTGGTGAGTGACGAAAAAACTGCTCGTGATATTACGTCTTATCGTCAACAAAAACAGCGCAATGCGCGTGTGGCGAGCGGTGCTCGCAGCATGGAGCAGTTGTTCGCCGCAGCGGGTAAGGATACGGCGAAAGAGCTGCCGATTATTATCAAATCAGACGTTCAAGGCTCGGCAGAAGCCATCTCAGGCAGCTTGCTGAAACTGAATACGGAAGAAGTAACGGTGCGTGTGATTCACAGTGCCGTGGGTGCGATTTCGGAATCGGATGTCACTTTGGCGCAAACAACAGGTGCATTGCTCATTGGTTTCAATGTGCGTGCGGGTAAGCAAGCGAAAGAGCTTTCGGATAAAGAGAAAATCGAAATCCGCTATTACTCTATTATCTACGATGTCGTTGACGATATTAAGGCGGCACTTTCAGGTCTGCTCTCACCACGTCGTCAGGAAACTTTCATTGGTTACGCTTCGGTTCGCGAAGTATTCAACGTGACCAAAGTGGGCAAAGTGGCGGGTTGTATGGTGACCGATGGCCTCGTGAAGCGCGGTGCTGGCGTGCGCTTGCTGCGTGACAATGTGGTGATTCATGAAGGCACGCTCAAAACCCTCAAGCGCTTTAAAGAAGATGCGAAAGAGGTTAAATCTGGCTATGAATGTGGTATGGCCTTCGAGAAATACGACGACCTTAAAGTGGGCGACGTGATTGAAGCATTCGAAGTGCAGGAAGTTGTTCGTGGTTCGGATGATTTGGGTAGAAAAATATCGGATCGCCCCGCACCTGTACCCGTTGAGTTAGAAGATACAGAAGCACAAGCTTAGTAACAGAGTAAGAGGCGGCGATGGCAAAGTTTGGTGAACGTCAAGGCTCGCGGCCTCCTAGTCAGCGTCAATTGCAGGTGGGTGAAGAAATTCGCCATTTGCTCTCCAGCATTTTTATGCGCGGGGAGATACACAACCCTGAGTTAAGCAGTGTTTCGATCACGGTATCTGAAGTGCGAATTAGCCCCGATCTCAAAAATGCCACGGCCTATATTTTGCCGTTGGCAGGGCATAATAAGGAGAGCGTTCTCAAAATATTAAATGAGAATGCTAACTTTTTACGTCATCTTGTAAGCAAGTCGATGCGCTTGCGGCAGGCACCCAGATTAGGCTTCAAGCTCGACCAATCTTACGATAATGCAGGGCGGATCGCTGAATTACTCAACCATCCGACCGTGTCACGCGATTTAGTCGCGCCTGCTTCTGGCGAGTAATGTCGCTTCACGGTTGGCTTATCCTTGATAAACCGCTCGAAATCAGCTCTGCTCAGGCAGTGGCGGTGGTAAAGCGCATCCTCAAACCGAAGAAGATTGGTCATGGCGGCACGCTGGATCCGCTCGCTTCGGGGATTCTGCCATTGGCGATGGGCGAGGCAACCAAGACGTTTGAATATGTGGTTGCCCACGAAAAAGATTATGAATTCACCGTCAAATGGGGGGAGGCGACGGATACAGATGATCGCGAAGGGCAGGTGATTCACACCTCCACAAACCGCCCGACGGAAGAGCAAATTCGCGCAATCTTGCCTGAATTTACAGGCATAATTATGCAGCGTCCCCCCATTTTTTCGGCCATCAGTCAAGGCGGGCAGCGCGCTTACGCCATGGCGCGGGCAGGGAAGGAGGTTGTGTTGGAAGCAAGGCCAGTAGAGGTGTTTGCGCTTGATATTGTGGATGATGACCTCCAACCTAGCAAGGCGCGGCGCGGAGCGGGGGGCAGCGAAGCGTTGGGGGCTTGCCCCCATCAGGCAACAAAATTTAAAATCACTTGCGGCAAAGGCACCTATATTCGCTCTATCGCCCGCGATATGGGCGAAAAACTGGGTTGTTTTGGTTATGTCGCGGCGTTGCGGCGCACCCGTGTAGGGCGTTTTGATGAAAAATCTGCAATTTCGCTAGACGCCTTGAAAAATATGGATTATACGCACCAATCCAATTTACCGCTGATTGCCATGCGTGACGTTCTGGACGACATCCTGGGCGTGACTTTAAATGACAATCAAACCTTACGTTTACGTCAGGGGCAGCAATTGGAGCCGATCGCTGGAATGCCTGAAATGGCCGAAGGCACGCTGCTGAAATGTTTTGCGAGCGCGGATGATTCTCTCATCGGTATCGCCAAAATGGAATCGGGGCGCATAAAATCGGTTAAAAACTTTAATTTATAACTTACTTTAGGAGAACCACGATGTCGATTACCCCAGAACGCAAACAAGAATTGATGAAAGAATACGCCACCGTTGCCAATGACACGGGTTCGCCCGAAGTGCAGGTAGCTGTGCTGACCGATCGCATCAATACCCTCACTGAACATTTTAAAACCCATAAAGGTGATCATCACTCCCGTCGTGGCCTGCTGATTATGGT
>JBILIE010000137.1:0-4938 GCA_044350115.1 Rickettsiales bacterium | reverse complement strand
CAAAAAACAGGCAAGTTCTCACGCAATGATATGGGTGACGAAAGCAACATCAACGCCATTCTCCCCAGCGCACTCAAGCATGAGTTATTCACTTTAAAAGTAGGCGATGTCAGCGGTGCCTATCCGCTCGATAATGGTATTTGGGTAATTGCAAAATTAGATGCCATCCATTTGCTCGCCGATAAAACAATCACCGATAAAGATCTCGATGGTTTGCGTAATGAAATGAGCGAGCAATATAGCGATGAACTGATGCAGCTTTATCTCGCGAATCTCCGCCGTAAATTCCCGATTGAGGTGAACCAAGCGGCGCTCAATTCTGTGTTGAAATAATGCAGCCTAAAGTCATCTGGAAAAAGCAAATCGCCGACCTTGAATCGCCGGTAGCCATGATGCTCAAACTCAAACAAGGCGAAAAATGCAGCTTCATGCTCGAATCCGTGATGGGAGGTGAACAGCGCGGACGTTACTCTATTCTCGCATTAGATCCAGATCTCGTCTGGCGCTGCAAACAAGACAAAGCGGAGGTTTCTTTTGATGGAACTACGTTTGAACCCTGCATAGAATCCAGCCTGCCTTCACTCAAAAAACTCATCCGCGAATCGCAGATGGAATTACCGCCCGAACTTCCCCCCATGGCAGCGGGCCTGATTGGTTTTATGGGCTACGATATGGTGAAGCAGATGGAAACTCTGCCGCACGCAAATCCCGATCCCATTAGTATTCCCGATGCCTGTTTCATGCGCCCACGCATCACCATTATTCACGACTCTGCCGCGAGTGTGATTTATATTGTTGCGCCTATCTGGAGGCTGGAAAAAAATCAAACCATCGAGCAAGCAACCATTGCCGCCGAAGCACGTATTACCGCAACGATTGCTAAACTTAATCAACCTTTCATTGCCATCGACCAACGAGAGCGCGGCAGCCAGAGCGATGCGGAGACAAGCTCAGCCAATCCAGAGTGGATTGCTTCGGCTACGCCTTGCAATGACACCATAAAATTTACAAGCAACTTCACGCTTGAGAGCTACAAATCGGCAGTCGAAAAAGCGAAGGAATATATCCGCGCTGGCGAGATCTTTCAGGTGGTTCCCGCCCAGCGTTTTCAGGCACCTTTTGAGCTCCCCTCCTTCGCATTATATCGCGCACTCAGGCATCTCAATCCCTCGCCGTTCTTGTTTTATCTTGATTTTGGCGGCTTTAGCATGGTCGGCTCCAGCCCTGAAATTCTGGTACGTTTGCGTGATAACACCGTTACCATTCGCCCCATTGCCGGCACGCGCCCGCGTGGAAAAACACTGGCGGAAGATACCGCGCTTGCAGCAGAACTCATCAACGACCCGAAAGAAATTGCGGAACATTTGATGCTGCTTGATCTCGGTCGCAACGATGTAGGCCGTGTCGCCAAAGGCGGAACCGTGCGTGTGACCGAACAAATGATCATCGAACGCTATTCACATGTCATGCATATCGTCTCAAATGTAGAAGGCACCTTGCGAGAGGATTGTGACGCAGTCGATGCACTTATTGCAGGTTTCCCTGCTGGCACTGTCAGTGGCGCACCCAAAATCCGCGCCATGGAAATTATCGACGAGCTAGAACCCGAAACACGCAGTTTTTATGGTGGATGCGTAGGGTATTTCTCGGCGAATGGCACCATGGATACCTGCATCACCCTGCGCACTGCCCTTGTCAAAGACGGAATACTTTATGTACAAGCGGGTGGCGGCGTAGTCGCCGATAGCGACCCACAAGCAGAATATGAAGAAACCTGCAACAAAGCGAAAGCCGTAATGAAAGCAGCTGAAATCGCGCATGAGTTTGTGTAAGGTAGCACTATGATCCTCCTTATCGATAATTACGACAGCTTCACATACAACCTCGTGCATTATTTGCAGGAGCTGGGTGCCGAGGTGCGAGTAGAGCGTAACGACGCACTCACTGCGGATGAAGCACTCGCACTTAACCCGCAAGGCATTGTGATTTCTCCCGGCCCAAGCGACCCTGATCATGCGGGGATTTGCTTAGAACTCATCCGCAAAGCAGGTGAACAGAATGTGCCACTGCTGGGAGTGTGCCTTGGCCATCAATCCATCGGGCAGGTTTTTGGCGGCAAAGTCATCCGCGCACCCCAGCCCATGCATGGTAAAATCAGCCCGATGATTCATCAGGGTGAAAGCGTCTTTGCTGGTCTCCCATCGCCATTCAATGCCACACGCTATCACTCGCTAATTGTGGAGCGCAATACCCTGCCCGATTGTCTTGCGATCACCGCCGAAACCGAAGACGGGCTGATCATGGGCTTACAGCATCGCACCCAGCCACTGCACGGCGTGCAGTTTCATCCCGAAAGTATTGCCTCGGAACACGGCCATGCATTACTCAAAAACTTTTTGGATCGCACATGATCAACGAGCTACAAAAATTCATTAACAAAGCGGTTGAGCGCGAAGATCTCACTACGGAAGAAGCCACTCGCGCCATGCATATTATGCTCACTGGTGGCGCAACTCCTGCACAAATAGCGGCTTATTTAGTCGCCCTACGCATGAAAGGCGAAACGGTAGCAGAGCTTACAGGTTCCGCCCTCACTCTACGCTCAAAATGCACGCCCTTTCCTGCCCCCGCAAGCGCCGTTGATACCGCTGGCACAGGCGGCGATCACTCAGGCAGCGTCAATGTTTCCACCGCCGTAGCCATCGTCACTGCAGCTTGCGGCGTGCCTGTGGTGAAACACGGCAACCGATCCGTCTCGTCGCGCTCGGGTTCTGCGGATGTATTGGAGGCACTCAGCGTCAAACTCAACGCCGCGCCCGAACAGATGCAACAAGCACTCGCTGAGTGTAATCTCGCCTTTTTGATGACGCCGCTTTATCACAAATCCATGCGCCAGATTACGCCGATTCGGCAAGAGCTTAAAATCCGCACTTTGTTCAATCTGCTAGGGCCGCTAGTCAACCCCGCACAAGTTAAACGTCAGCTTATGGGCGTATTTTCTCGTGAACTCTTGCTGCCCATCGCCGAAGTTCACCGCGCCCTCGGCACCGAACATGCGTGGATCGTCTGGGGCGCAGAAGGGCTAGACGAAATCTCTATTTCGGGCGTCACTTACTGCGCCGAACTCAAAAATGGCAACATCACCGAATTCACCCTCACGCCCGCAGATGCTGGTCTGCCAAATCATCCGCTCGAAGCCCTGAAAGGTGGCAATGCGGAATATAACGCCCGCGCGATGGAGCGATTATTGGCAGGTGAAAAGGGAGCCTATCGCGATGCGGTCTTGTTCAATACCGCCGCGACTTTAATCATTGCAGGGCACACCCAAACCCTGCCCGAAGGTGTTGCGAAAGCAGCAACGGCGATAGATACAGGCGCAGCACGGCAAGTATTGGACGATTTAGTGCGTATTACGCGCCTTCCGCTGGCTTAGCCTTCCGCAGGTGGCGGCACTTCTGCTTCATCCACTTTCTTGCGGCGGCTCGACGGTAAACTCGACACCTTCATTTTAGGCATCGCCGATTCCATTGCAGTGCGATCAATTTTGCCTTCTGCCAGCAATTGTTTAATCTCATCGCCCGTCAAAGTTTCATATTCCAGCAACGCTTCTGCCAGTGAATGCAAATCTTTGAGATTCTCCTGCAAAATCTTCGTGGCATTCTTATAGGCAGTGTCAATCAACTGACGCACCTCAGAATCAATCAGTGCCGCAGTTTCTGTCGAGTTCTTACTCAGGCTGCCCATCGGACCATCCGATTCTTCATTACCATAGAAGATAGGACCAAGCTTATCGCTCATTCCCCATTCCATCACCATTGCCCGCGCCATGCGCGTGGCTTGGCGGATGTCGGAGGAAGCGCCGCTGGTGACTTTATCATAACCAAAAATAATTTCTTCAGCGATACGGCCCCCCATCGCCACTTCCATATCCGCCAACAATTTCTGGCGTGTGAGCGAGAGTTTATCCGTTTCTGGCAAGCGCATCACCATCCCCAGCGCACGTCCGCGTGGCATGATCGTCGCCTTATGAATCGGATCAGAAATCGGCACATGTAACGCTACAATCGCGTGGCCGCTTTCGTGGTAGGCGGTGAGCTTTTTTTCCTCGTCCGACATCACCATCGATTTGCGTTCTACGCCCATCATGACCTTGTCTTTCGCTGCTTCCAGCTCCTGCATCGTTACCACGCGCTTACCACGGCGAGCTGCCAGCAATGCGGCTTCATTGACCAGATTCGCTAAATCCGCACCCGAAAATCCTGGGGTGCCGCGCGCAATCACGTTCGCATCCACATCTGGTGCGGCAGGAACTTTTTTAAGATGCACTTTGAGAATTTTTTCGCGCCCAGCAATATCAGGGTTTGGCACATGAATCTGGCGATCAAAACGACCGGGGCGCAACAAGGCTTGATCTAACACATCAGGACGGTTGGTTGCGGCGATGATAATCACGCCTTCATTGGCTTCAAAGCCGTCCATCTCTACAAGCAATTGATTAAGAGTCTGCTCGCGCTCGTCATTGCCGCCGCCCATGCCGCCGCCACGATGGCGACCTACGGCATCAATCTCGTCGATAAATATAATGCAGGGCGCATTTTTTTTGCCCTGCTCGAACATATCGCGCACACGGCTTGCGCCCACGCCCACAAACATCTCCACAAAGTCGGAACCCGAAATGGTGAAAAATGGCACTCCAGCCTCGCCCGCAATCGCACGCGCCAGCAAGGTCTTACCCGTACCGGGAGGCCCCACCAGCAAACAACCTTTTGGAATTTTGCCGCCAAGACGCTGAAATTTTGCAGGGTCTTTCAAGAAATCAACAATTTCCTCGAGTTCTTCTTGCGCTTCTTCAATCCCTGCCACGTCCTTAAACGTCACTTTTTCGTTCTTTTCTGTCAGCAAACGTGCGCGTGATTTGCCAAAGCCCATTGCACCACC
>JBILIE010000136.1:0-4982 GCA_044350115.1 Rickettsiales bacterium | reverse complement strand
CAAATTTGAAGATAATCTGCGGGAGCGGATTAAAAACCCTTTTGCACTGCGGTTTGTTCCGGCACTGGATCGATTAAAAATTCTGATTTCAGTGGATGGCGCGATGCTGCAAATCGATGTGTCGGAAAAACGCCTCGTTAGCCCCACAACGCTGATTTTTATTGCGTGGATGGGCGGGGCTTCGGTGGTGTTACTGCTGATTGCGGTGTTGTTTCTGCGTAACCAGATCCGCCCGATTGTGCAGCTTTCGGAGGCAGCGGAGAGGTTTGGTAAAGGACAGGAAACGGCAGGATTTCAGCCCTCTGGCGCCCGCGAAGTGCGGCAGGCGGGCAAGGCATTTCTTGAAATGCGCGAGCGAATTCGCCGTCAGGTGGAGGGGCGCACCGCCATGCTGGCAGGGATTTCGCATGATTTACGCACGCCGCTTACCCGCATGAAGCTGCATCTGGCGATGCAGGGTGATGATGCTAAACACGCTGACTTACAAGAAGATGTGAGCGAAATGGGGCATATGATTGACGCCTATCTGGCCTTTGCGCGCGGCGAAGGAGTGGAGCGCACACAAAAACTTGGCCTCATTGGCTGGCTGGAAGAAGTGGTGACGCCGTATTTGCGCTCTCACAAACCCGTGACGTTGCAAAAAATTACCGTCACCCGCGCCATCACACTCAAACCACAAGCGATGAAGCGCGTGATGCAAAACCTGATCGACAACGCTTTGCGCTATGGCAAAAATTGCTGGGTGGGCGCTGAAATCCGCCGCCATGCACTGGTGTTGGTGGTGGAAGATGACGGCCCCGGAATCCCCGAAAATGAGCGCGACAACGTGTTTCAGGCCTTCCGCCGCCTCGAAGCCTCCCGCAATGTAAGTACGGGCGGAGCCGGCCTTGGCCTCACCATCGTGCGCGATATTGTCCATGCCCATGGCGGCGAAGTGAGCTTAAGCAAATCCTCGCATGGGGGGTTGAAAGTAGTGGTGAGTTTGCCGCTTTAGGCATTTTTAGCTCATTCTTTAAATCGTCAGAAATTCATCCTTTATTTACTTTTTAAGGCTAGAGTGAAAATCGATAGGTGTGTGCCTATCAAGGAGGCGCGATGGAATTTCATCTCGAATCATTGCAGGTTGCCTCGGCACGAGCACGGTTTCGTCTTTGTTTTACCAACCTCTCGGAAAAAGAATTTCAGTTTTTACGCATGGTCGAGGCTATCCCCGAATTGCATTGTATGCTGCGGCTGCGCGAGCCCGATGCAGAAATTAAAGATTCTGAGGAACTCTACTTCAGTAGCCGTGAAGAACTGGAAAAGTTTGCGCTTTTTCTAGCAACCGCCAAAGAAGTGGCAGAGAATTTTCCTACCCATAGCTTACAGCGTATTATCGACAAACACGACGATAGCGGCGGACCCGCCTTAGGAGTTTAACTTAAAATACCTTCAACAATGCCTGTACCTGACGGAAGCTGTGGGCTTTGCCGAGGCCTGTGTGAATCACGGCATCGGCACGTTTGCGCTTTTCAGCATCGGGCAGTTGGTGGCGGAGAATCTGTTGAAGTTTCTGCGCCGTCATGCCTTTGCGTTTGAGTACTCGCTGACGCTGGATAAAGGTGGGAGCAGTAACCACCGCCACGGCATCGCACAGGACATCAAAGCCTTTTTCAAACAACAACGGCACTTCCATGACTACGATTTTTGCCCCCAGAAGTCTCGCTTGTTGAGCCTGCCCCACCATTGCAGCAAAGGTGAGTGGATGCAAAATAGATTCCAGCACAGCAAGCGCGGTATCCTCTGCAAACACGTTTTTGCCCAGAATCTGACGATTGATCTGGCCATTTTCCACCGCTTGCGGAAAAACCTCTGCCACAGCAGCAAAGGCAGCACCTTTGGGGGAGAGAAGCTGATGCACCAGCGCATCGGCATCCACCACCGTTGCGCCGCATTGTTTGAACTGCGCCACCACGGTGCTTTTACCCATACCGATGGAACCTGTGAGGCCGAGGATAATCATCGTATTCGTGAGAGTGGGGGTGTTATTGAGGGGAGGGTTTCTTCGAATTGTGCTTTTAGTTTTTGCATTTTTGCAAGGTTCTCGTAACCATAAAACTTTGAATCTGACAAATTAAACGTTTGTATTTCTTTGTTAAAGCCATTCATTAGCTTTGATGCGTGTGAAGTGCAGTCTGAAAGCTGTTGCATCGAGTTTACTATATTGTTTTGCTCAACAAACAGCCCTTGGAATTTTCCTACTGTTTCCGTCGCATTCATTGTCAATTCTGCTATTTTAGAACAATCTTCTCGTTCAAAGAGTTTTTGTATTTCTGATAAAACAGCTTCGAGCGTTATTGTATAATCCAGAAAAAGATCGTGACGCTTAGCAATGAGCGTTGCAAGGTTTTCTGCATTTGAGGGTTTCGGGGTTTCGGGCTGCATTTATAACATCATGAGTTGGTGTTTTAATTCTTCTGTCACTTCGGGCGTTTCTCTAAAAAACAATTCAAAGGCTTTTTGGCCTTGATAGAGAAGCATCCCCAGCCCCTCGACAATGGGGTTGCCTCTGCTTTTGGCGAGAGCAAGCAGTGGAGTCTGTAGCGGATGATAGACGATATCTGTGACTAAAGCGTTAACAGGCAAAGCATCCAGCGCAATTTCTAACGGTGGCTGTCCCACCATCCCCAATGAAGTGGTGTTGACGAGTAGGGTCGCGGTTTTGAGGATTTGGTGGCGGTCGTTCCAATCTGCAACCGAAAGCCCTCTCCCTTTGGGGGAGAGGGTTGGGTGAGGGGTGGAAGTGAGGGTCTCATAAATTGCTTCACAGACTCCCTCACGGTTTTGTAAGACTTCATTATTCCAAAAGCGTAAAACGCGGTAACCTTCACCTTGCATATATTCGTCCCGCTTTTGATCGCTTGCGGCATTCATATGTTGACTACCGTCGAGCTCAATAATCAGCTTTGCTTCCTGACAAACAAAATCAACAATGTATTGACCGATGGGTTGTTGTCGCCGAAATTTTGCGCCTGCGATTTGGCGGTTTCGCAAATGATACCATAATTCTTTTTCCACATCCGTTTGATCGTGGCGAAGCTGTTTTGCATATTTCACATGCAGTGGATGATACGCACGACCCCTCACCCAACCCTCTCCCTCAAGGGGAGAGGGCTTTATCAGTTCCTCCGCACGGGCGAGGTTGCGATTGCATATCACAATTTCTTTTGCGCCGGCTTTGAGCAATCCTGCAATGACAGCGCGGGCGGCACCCCCTGCACCTAAGATAATGGAGCGTTCTATATTGAGAGGAAAGGGGTGAGTGCGGAGGTTCTGAATAAAACCATAGGCGTCAGTATTATAGCCTTTCTTTTTGTTTTTACTGAAGATTATCGTATTTACGGCGCCGATTTGTTCCGCTATCGGATCGATTTCATCAAGAAAAGAGAGGGCGAGTTCTTTGAGCGGTACGGTTAAATTAACGCCTTTATAGCCTTGTTGTTGCAGGTAATTGAGCGTTGATTCTAATTTTTCAGGCGGGGTGTCGATGGCTTCATAACTCCCTGCAATGCATAATTCTTTAAGCCAGTAACCATGCATTCTGGGTGAAAGCGAGTGGTGAATGGGGTGACCTAATACGGCAGCTTTATTTACCATTAATTTGCTTTTCATAGCGTTGGTGAAAATATTGAATGACGGTAGCAGCGGTTTCTTCCACTGAGCGACGTGTAACATCAATGATTGGCCATTTTTGCTGGCGGAAGAATTTTTTGGCCTCGCTAACTTCGTCAATCACCTGTTCCATGTCGATATAATTACCTGTTTCTTCCTGATTGAGTAATTGCAAACGGGATCGGCGGATTTCCACTAAGCGTTCGGGATTAATCGTAAGTCCCACAACAACGGGTCGTGTGGCTTCTAACAATGCCTGAGGAACGGTTGTTTTGGGAATATAAGGGACGTTGGCTGTTTTAAAACCACGATAGGCAAGATACACACATGTCGGTGATTTGCTGGTGCGGGAAGCGCCAACAATCACAATATCTGCTTCATTTAAATCCCATGTGGATTGGCCATCATCATGAGCGAGGGTATAATTAATTGCTTCTACCCGCGAAAAATATTGCTCGTTCATCTCATGTTGTTTGCCAGGAAGCGCTGCCGTTTCCTGTTGCAAATAGCCTGAAAGTTCACGCAGAATGGGGGCTAATACGGGAATGCAAGGTAGCTCCAATTTCAGACATTCTGCCTTTAAACGATCCCGCAAATCTGCATCCACCAAAGTGTACATTACAGGGCCAGGTTGTGTTTTGAGCATGGCTATCACCCGATCTAATTGAGTGCGGGTGCGAATCAGCGACCATAAATGCTCACGGGATTGAATGCCCTCAAATTGGGCAATCGCCGCGCGCGCCACGGAACTCACCGTTTCACCTGTGGAATCAGAGACAAGATGGAAATGAATAGTCTTCATAGTTACTTTTTTGAATGGGGGTCTCCCCCAATCCCCCCGCTTTGCGCCTTGCCTTGCTCGGATTGGCGTTTTATTGATGAGTAATCTTTAGCCGCTCGTGGTCAATCATTATTTTGCTTTGGGGATAAGAGTGAGGATAATTTCCTTATAACCCTAAGGACTCTTTTGTGGGTGTTTTTTACCCCTGTTTTGACCGTGAGTCTCTGGGAAGTTATACACATGCTTGGTTTGTACTCACCACTGATCAGAATAATGGGGAAAAGAATGAGGAGTCTTTCTTTTAACTTATTTTTCTGACCATCAGATTTGGGATAAGTCGGATCATATCTACGTATAAAAACTTATCCCCGATCTTCAGGCCTCCTACTATCTACTACTACTTAAAGATCTCTCTTATTATTACTTTGATTGGTAGGAAGGTTAGGGTTAAAAAAGCACCTTATGAAAACACTCCTTGCTCCGCATTTTGAACCCTACCTTGGTCAGAAAGAAGAACATGAATTACTCACTTCCGCTTTTGCAAAAGTAG
>JBILIE010000135.1:0-5064 GCA_044350115.1 Rickettsiales bacterium | reverse complement strand
ATTATTACTTTCCACCGCTTGCGGCGAGAATTGCCCACGATTCACGCTTGGTTCATTCACTTCTGAAGTTAAACGCACCTGTGCGGGCTGGTTTGCGGCTTCAGCAGCGCTTGGCTGATTTGGGCGAATCACCAACACGCCGCGTTCATAGTTGCGGCTGGGCGGCGAATCCAAGCTTTGAGTTGCCACAGGAGGCATGGGCGACGGCTGCGTGGGGCGCGGAATGGCAACGATATTGGCAGGGGCGCGGTTAGGCGCAAAACCGCCCGATTGTGGCAAGACATCCAGTGGTGTGAGTGCGGTGGTGGGAGGCATGGCAGCCTGCATTCTGTCATAGGCTCTTTGATTATCCGCGATAGAAACAGTGGCCGTAGGCTGTTCTTGTCGCTGTGGCGCGGCTTGTGGCGAGGGGATATTCCCACGGCTGACGGTGATGCTATTGAGCTTCACTTGACTGTCCATTCCATCGCCACGCGGAGTTGCCACGCGAAACGGCAAGGTAGAAGGCAAGCCATTCGCTCCCGCAGGCTCGCGGAAAGCAAAGGAGCTGGGTCGCTCTGGCTGAGGGGCGCGCATGGCCTGCTGTACGGGCGGTGCGAACACCGATTCATTCAGCCGATCCACCACCTGCTGCCATTTTTGATACACTTTGCGGTAATAATCCGCGCCACGGCTGGACTGCATGGAGTGATAGGCCGCTGTCGCTTTCGTCCACGAATTGGTGTTATTATAATGCGAGCGCAAAAATTTTGCGGCGTAGGAGATATTATAAATTGGCTCGAATGCCTGGCTCAAATTGGCAAAATTTTCGCCGTGATACATTAAATTGACCTGCATACAGCCAACGTCGATACTTTTAATGCCTTGTGCCTGATATTTCTGTACCGCCTGAATCGCCTCTTGCTTGGTGTCAAACCAATGCCCCTGACCCGCCACATTGATTGTCCACGGCCATGGCACAGAAAGGCGAAGTTGTGGGCTATATCGACCTGATTCGGTGCTGGCAATCGCCGCCAACCAATGGGCGGGAATATTGTACAGGCGTTCCATCGTGGGCAGATGGCGTGTACATTCCTGCGCGGTTGCCAGTGACGGATCATCCGCCTGTGCTGCCGCGCTCCACAGCGCACAGCCAAGCATCAGCAAAGAAGATAAATTCTTCTTTTGAAAATTCACGTTAATACCCACCCATCGTCCAAAACGATTTGATTGTTTTTGTTATTATAAGCGAAAGTTAACACAGCGCAGCACGCCTGACCACTATTTTTCGTGGCGAGTATCCTTGAGTTTGCGGTAAGTCTGCCAGAAATCGGCGGGTTTCAACTCTGTTTGTGAAGGCAAAGGCTGCGTGGGGTGCTCAGTCCATGCCACCACATCCTGCCACACACGCTTTGCCCGCAAATCGCGCAATAGCATGTGCCAACCTGTATCATACAGCGCCATGCGATTGCCGCTAGGCATGTCGTCAATCGCTGCGGCAATGGCTTTGGGGGGAATCACTTGATCATGAGTGCCATAGAGCAGCAACATCGGCAGTGGCACGCGGTGCAGTTTATCCTGCGCCTCATCCATCAATTGCACCAAGCCGTAAATTGCATCCACCCGTGTTTTTTTGATAACCAGCGGGTCGCGTCCTAACGCCTTCAGCATTGCAATATTATCTGAGGCTAAAATTTTGATGCCTTTGCCCGTGAGAGTCATTTGTGGCAAATTATGCGCGGCTATCCATAAGACAAAGCGATGCAATGGGTTAAGGGTGTTGCCTCCCCAGAGCGCGGGGGCAGAGAGGATGACACCTTGCACTTTTTCGGTAGGAAAATGAGGATTTGTGACGGCTGCGACGGTCACTGCCCCCCCCATACTTTCGCCCAGCAAATAGAGCGGTGTATGAGGATAACGCTGTTTAGTGAGCCGCACCATCTGCGCTAAATCCTGAGTGAGATTTTCTTTCCCGCCCCAAATACCTGCATGATTCGTTGCGCCAAACCCACGCTGATCATAAGCAAAAACGGCGATGCCGTTTTCCGCAAAATAGCGGGCGGGATAGGTGAAGGAATTGCTGTAGTCATTAAAACCATGCAGTGCGATAATCACCGCTTTGGGGGTTGCTTGCCTAGGCAGCCATTGCCGCAATGGCAGCGTTGTTGCATCGTTCATCACCACAGAGTTGGGTGTAAAATGTGCGGGCTGTGTGGCGGGTAAAGCAGGTTGAAAGCGCGGCAAAGTGCAGGCACTTAGCGCGCACATTAACAAAACAATGAACATCCCACGAAATTTCTGCACTGAAGGAACCTAAAAGAAACGTCGCCACCATACCAGCTAAAACTGATACCTTCACAAGATCCAAGCTGAGCCTCAATATTAACCAAAAATAAACGATTTTTATGGTATGATAAATCAAATGGGGGTGTCGCATGACTGAATTCGAGAAAATGCTCCACGATTATCGCCTCACCACGGCGGAAATCCTTTACCGCATGCCTGATCATCCTGTATTGCTCCAAAGCTTCCTCTGGCAGGAATACGACCTCGCCCCCAAATTTCCTGAACTACAAAAATTTCTTGCTTTCTGGGAGCGCGAGCTAGACGGCAAACTCCACTCCGTCAAAGTCGCCAGCTGCGAGCTGATCCACCCAAGCACCTTCCGCGCACCCAATGCAGTGCTGACGATTCACTGAAATCAGCTTTTACAACGTATCTTCTTTTGCAGGTGTATGGGCTGGTGTGCTGCGAGTTTGAATTTCGTGCACTGTTTCAGCTATCATTTGCATTAAGGGGAGTACTTTTTGACCCTCGCTGCCCAAACGACGCACCGACAACGTTTTTTCGGCTTGTTCTTTGGCACCCACCGCTAAAATTAAAGGCACCTTGGCCTTGGAATGCTCGCGCACTTTATAGTTAATTTTATTATTACTCAGGTCAATTTCTGCGCGAATACCCGCATCGAGCAAGGCTTTTTGCACTTCTTTCGCATATTCATCCGCTTCATTTGTGATGGTTGTCACGACGGCTTGAATGGGCGAAAGCCAGAGCGGGAATTTTCCTGCATATTCTTCGATAATAATGCCGATAAAGCGCTCCAGCGAGCCCAAAATAGCGCGGTGGAGCATGACAGGGCGGTGCTTTGCGCCATCAGCCGCAATATAGTTTGCATCAAGGCGTTCGGGGAGAACAAAATCAACCTGCAAAGTGCCACATTGCCAATCACGCCCAAGCGCATCGCGCAATACGAATTCTAATTTAGGGCCGTAAAATGCGCCTTCACCGGGGTTGATGGTATATTCTAAACCCGCAGCTTTCACTGCGGCTTCGAGATAGCCTTCCGCTTCGTCCCATGTTTGGTCGGTACCTGCGCGCACTTCAGGGCGGGTGGAGAATTTTACTAAAATTTCGCTGAAGCCGAAATCCGCATAAACTTCTTTCAGCAGGTTGCAGAAGGTGATGGTTTCCTCGGTAATTTGTTCTTTGGTGCAGAAAATATGCGCGTCGTCCTGCGTAAATCCGCGCACACGCATAATGCCGTGTAAGCCACCTGATGGCTCGTTACGGTGGCAGGAACCAAATTCTGCCATACGCAACGGCAGGTCGCGATAACTTTTAATACCTTGATTAAAAATCTGCACATGGCAGGGGCAGTTCATCGGCTTCACGCATAAGGTGCGATCTTCGTCCGACTCACTGACAAACATATTCTCGCGGAATTTTTCCCAGTGGCCTGATTTTTCCCATAGCGAGCGATCGACTAAGGTAGGCGTTTTAACTTCCACATACCCGTCACGCTGAATTTTGCTGCGTACATAATTTTCAATCGTGCGAAAAAGTGTCCAGCCTTTGGGGTGCCAGAAAACCATTCCGGGAGAATGTTCTTCGATATGAAATAAATCCAGCTCGCGCCCCAGCTTGCGATGGTCGCGTTTATCCGCCTCTTCCAATGCAAAAAGATGTTGCTTGAGGTCTTTTTCATTCACCCAAGCGGTGCCGTAAATACGCTGCAACATGGCATTTTTTGCATCGCCACGCCAATACGCACCCGCGACCTTCATCAGTTTGAAAGCTTTTCCCAGCTTGGCGGTAGAAGGCAAATGAGGGCCACGGCAAAGGTCGATGAAGTCACCTTGGCGATAGAGGGTGATGGTTTCCGTTCCAGGTAAATCACGGATGATTTCGACTTTATATTTATCGCCACGCGCCTCGAAAAACTTAATTGCGTCTGCACGTTCCCACACTTCACGGGTGATGGTTTCGTTACGATCGACAATTTCGCCCATGCGTTTTTCGATAGCGATGAGATCGTCGGGTGTGAAAGGCTTGTCGCGGGCGAAGTCGTAGAAGAACCCGTTTTCGATAACAGGGCCAATGGTTGGCTCGGCATCGGGGAATAATTCGCGCACGGCCTCTGCCATAATATGCGCGGCATCGTGACGGAGAATTTCTAGGCCTTCTGCGTCTTTGCCTGTGAGGATGCGGATTTTGGCGTTGTTGGGAAGTGGACGGCTTAAGTCCCATTCTGCACCATCAACGACAATCGCAAAGGCGGCCTTAGCCAAGCCCGCTCCGATAGATTCAGCAAGCTGTAAGCCAGTAACAGAGTTTTCAAATTGACGAGTGGAACCATCTGGCAAATGGATAGTCACCAATGCCCCGTTCATAACGGAAGGCGCAAGCTGCGGAGAAGACATGGAGGAACATTGAATAATTGGTTAATCATAGATAATATCTGTAAAAGGAAAGGCAGAGAAGTCAAGGAGTGATAAGCATTTTACCCTTAGTAGGAATAAAGAGGCTGGGCGATAAGTGCTCGCAGTGAAAATCCTACACAGCATCATTGATAATGATGCTAAGATAACGCATAAATCCTAGTAACTTTCTTAATCTCCAGCAAAAGCAGACATAATGCCCTTTCTTTCTTATGAAAAATTTATACCGCATCCTTATGAATCGATTCGTCAAGGGGTGTTGCCCAGCATTGTGAGCGAAGATGCCTATGCGAGCTGGGTGCGTAAGTTTGATCGTATTGAAGACGCGGAAACTTTTCGTATCAGCTATGACAGTGATGGGTTTAAA
>JBILIE010000009.1:0-16219 GCA_044350115.1 Rickettsiales bacterium | reverse complement strand
TCGCCAGCCCAACACCGCTTAGCCCCTCGCCTTTTGCACAGGCATAGAGCGCAGGCACAATATCATCTTCCAATCGCATCATCAGCGATTGCGCTTCAGGGTCACCAAATCGCACATTATATTCCAGCAACATCGGGCCTTTGGGCGTGACCATCACTCCTGCAAATAAAATGCCCGTAAACGGAATCCCTTCGTTTCTCATGGCCGCGACAGTGGGGCGGATGATTTCGTCCATCAATTGCCCCCGCAAAGTATCTGTCAGCAATTTGGTGGGGCTATACGTCCCCATCCCGCCCGTATTGGGGCCTTGATCGCCATCAAAGGCGCGTTTGTGATCTTGCGCCTCGCCCAGTGCGCGCACGCTCTGACCATCGCTCAGCGCAAAGAAGCTGACTTCCTCGCCTTGCAGCCATTCTTCAATCACCACACTCGCGCCTGCGGAGCCGAATTTGCCGCCAAAAATATCGTCAATCGCTTCGAGCGCTTGCGCCTGCGTTTCTGCCATAATCACGCCCTTACCCGCAGCGAGGCCATCGGCCTTAATCACAATCGGCGCGGGGTGTGTTTTGAGATATTCAATCGCTTCATTTGGCTCATCAAAGCGACCATAGGCTGCGGTAGGAATATCATATTTCGCGCAGAGATCTTTGGTGAAGCCTTTGGAGCCTTCAAGCTGCGCCGCTTCCTGGCTGCATCCAAACACATACACATCATTCAACCGCAAGAAATCGCTTAAGCCTTCCACCAATGGTTTTTCAGGGCCCACCACCACTAATCCAATATTTTCTGTGCGGCAAAATGCGAGCACCGCCGCATGGCTTTCCAAATTCACGCAAGGGCATTCCTGCGCAATCCCACCATTGCCGGGTGAGCAAAACACGCCCTCCACCAGCGGTGATTGTTTGATTTTCCACACCAGCGCATGTTCGCGCCCACCAGAACCGATAACGAGTACTTTCATCTTTATTCTTTTCCTTCTAATCTGCCCGCACTATGCCCGAACTCGCGCCCACACACAATAGCCCCGAATTCTCTGTCAGCGAAATTTCCAATGCGCTGAAACGGATGGTGGAAACCAATTTCAGCCATGTGCGCGTGCGCGGCGAAATTTCGGGCTATCGTGGGCCGCATTCCAGCGGTCACTGCTATTTTGGCCTCAAAGACGACAAAGCCAAGATGGATGCGGTGATCTGGAAAGGCGGGTTTTCCAAACTCTCCTTCAAACCCGAAGAAGGGATGGAAGTGATCGCCACGGGCAAGCTCACGACTTTCCCCGGAACCTCCAAATATCAAATCGTGATTGAGCAGATGGAAATTGCAGGCGTGGGTGCGCTGATGGCCTTGCTCGAGAAGCGCAAGAAAATGCTCGCCGCCGAAGGATTATTCGACCCCACCCGCAAAAAGTCGCTGCCGTTTTTGCCGACGACGATTGGCGTGATTACCTCCCCCACAGGTGCGGTGATTCGTGATATTTTGCATCGCCTGAGTGATCGCTCTCCCTGCCATGTGTTGCTCTGGCCTGTCGCGGTGCAGGGCGAAGGGGCAGCGGCGCAGATTGCTCATGCCATCAACGGCTTCAACTCCCTAATCCCTAACACCCAATGCCCCATCCCCGATCTGCTCATCGTCGCCCGTGGCGGCGGATCCATCGAAGATCTCTGGGCGTTTAACGAAGAAATTGTCGTGCGGGCTGCCGCCGCTTCACGCATCCCGCTGATCTCTGCAGTAGGACACGAAACCGATACGACGCTGATTGATTATGCCGCTGATCGCCGCGCTCCCACCCCCACCGCCGCTGCGGAAATGGCGGTGCCCGTGCGCGCCGATTTACTCTACACGATGCGGGATCATCAGCAGCGGATGGACGTTGCCTTGCGGCAGAAATTAGAGCGCACGGATCAACAACTCACCGGCCTTGCGCGAGGCCTGCCCAAGCCTCTCGATATTCTGCATCAGGCCGAACAGAAACTGGATAATTGGAGCGAAAGGCTGCAGTCCTCCCTGCTCACTTTTGCCGATAAAAAAGCGGCGCAATTGCAGCATCTTTCGGCGCTCCTGCGCCCTGCGCCCTTATTGCAAAAAGTGGAACGTCAACTGGCAGATACCACCCAGCTCGTCCACCGCCTTGGGGCCATCCGCATCGTGCTGGAGCGTAAGGAGCAGCAACTCGGCTCGCTCGCTCGCCAGCTCGATTTGCTCGATTTTCATCAGGTGCTAAAACGCGGCTTTGCGCTGGTGAAAGACAGCAAAGGCACACTCATCACCTCCGCCGAAACCGCCAAAACCACCACCAATCTCACCCTCACCTTCCACGATGGCGATGCGCCTGTGACCTCGGCCAAGCAGGGCAGCTTGTTTTAGCGTATTGATTCTCTCGCAGGGTTGCAGTAGAAGCAATATCTATGGCAAATATCGGCACACGTTTACACACTTGGCTCCACGGCAATTTTGTGGGTTCAGACGAATTCGGGAATCGCTATTTTATAGCAAAAAAACCCTCGGCAGATGGTACTAAAAAGCGCTGGGTGATTTATCAAGGCGAGGCGGAAGCCAGCAAAATCCCCGCGAATTGGCATGGGTGGATGCATTATACCACCGACAAACTCCCCACTGAAGGCGTGCAAAAACGCTATCCGTGGCAAAAACCACATCAACAAAATCTCACTGGCACTGCGGGACGCTATCTTCCCCCTGGTCATCTGGCGCGCGGGGGCGAACATAGCCCCTCTGCCAGCGGTGATTATACTCCATGGACTCCGTCATGAATAACCGTAATTCAATCGAAACCATCATTGGCGCCTTAGTCTTGGTTGTGGCCATTGGCTTCGCCTTTTTCGCTTATGAAAGCAGCAACTTAAAGCCAGTCAATGGCTATAGCATCAAAGCCCGCTTTTCCAGCGTCGACGGCTTGGGGTCGGGGAGCGACGTGCGCATCGGAGGGATTAAAGTCGGCGTAGTCAGCGCCATGGATATCGACCCCAAAACCTACGAAGCGTTGCTCACCTTGCAATTGCGCGATAATATCAAAGTACCAGACGATTCTAATGCGAGTGTCGTTAGCTCGGGTTTGCTCGGCAGCAAATTTGTGGAACTAACTCCGGGTGGGTCAGAGGTGATGCTCAAAGCAGACGACGAAATCGCCTTCACGCAGTCTTCCGTCAATTTTGAAACACTGATCGGCAAAATGGTACATAGCGGCGGTGGTGTGGACGAAAAACCCACGAGCGATGACGCAACTGCAACCGATGCTGATAAGGCTAAAGATGCTGGCCTCCCCACATTGGAATAGTTTTATTGTTGTTGTTTCGCTCTGCTCGTTCTTATTGGCGAGTGGCTCCGCGCAAGCGCAATATACAACACGCAAGGAAATGCTCCCGCCCCCTTCTGTGGAGGGCGAAGCCCCCGCTGCCGATCAAGTTGTTGCGGAACAGGCGCAACCCGCTTACGCACAACCCTTCCCCACGTCCCCTGCTTTGCCTGAAAACTATAAACCTTCCCGCTCCGCCATTGATCCAGTGGAATCTGAGACCACCATCCCAGACCCCTACAACCCCGCCAGCTCGCCGCTGCCCCCTACTTATGAAGGTGACGGACAAGCCAAGCCCAAAGTGACCATGGACGCGGTAGAAGCGGGGCCGATGCCACCCGATATTATCCGCGCCACCCCCGATCCACGCATTTATACTTCCGTTACCTTACAGGGGCTGGATAAAGTCACGGCGCGCCGTCAGCAAATTCAGGCTAATCTGGGCACTGTCACCAGTTTTGGTAATTTAGAAATTGTCCCGCGAGCCTGCTGGCAATCTCCACCAGATGAACAACCCGATGCCGCCGCTTTGCTCGAAATCTGGCAATGGAAACCGGGCGAGAAACCTTCTTTTGTGTTTTATGGCTGGATGTTTGCTTCCAGCCCTGGGCTTTCCTCGCTGGAACATCCTATTTACGATCTCGCCGTGTTAGAATGTGTGCAAGACCCCAAAGAAGCCAAAAAGTTCAAAAAGAAATTAGAGCAAGAGGCGAAAGCCGAAGCGGAAGCCGCCAAAGCTAAAGCGAAGAAAGAGGCACAGGAAGCGGCGAAACGTGCGGCTGCACAGGAAGCCGAAAAAGCCCTGATGCCCGCGCCGCAAGAAGAAGCGCAAGATCCCATGCTCACCACCAGAGACCCTGAAGAGGTGGAGTCAGAGTTAGAGCGTGCGCCGCTATTGCATGAGGAGAATTTAGACATCAACGCTCCTCAGCCGGATTAAATCAATGCTAATTTTTCCGCAGATTGACCCCGTGATTGTTCATATTGGCCCGCTCTCGATCCGTTGGTATGCGCTGGCCTATGTGGCGGGCGTGTTTGGCGGCTGGTGGCTGCTCAAAAAATTCAATACGCGCCAAAATGGCGAGGTGCTGCTCGCCGAAAAACCGCTCGACGATATCATCGTCTACTCCATTTTGGGCATCATTCTCGGCGGACGGTTGGGTTATGTGCTGTTTTACAACCTCCCTCTGTATCTCGACCACCCGCTAGAGGCGCTCAAAGTCTGGCAAGGTGGGATGAGTTTCCACGGCGGTTTGTTAGGCATGATCGGCGCGATGATTCTGTTGGCGCGGCGCTATAAAATCCCCTTTTTAGAACTGATGGATCGCTGTGCGATTGTCGCGCCGATTGGCCTGTGTTTTGGCCGCCTTGCCAATTTCATCAACGGCGAATTATGGGGGCGCGCCAGTGATGTACCTTGGGCGATGGCCTTCCCCACTGGCGGCAATATTGCGCGTCATCCCAGCCAGCTTTACGAAGCGGCGACCGAAGGCTTATTGCTATTTCTTATCCTATTTACCCTCGCGCTCCGCACCAGAATTCTGGATAAAGTGGGTGCACTTTCTGGCCTGTTCCTCATCGGCTATGCGGCTGCCCGCATGTTCTGCGAACACTTCCGCGAGCCTGATGCCCAAATTGGTTTCCTCTGGGATGGCTTCACGATGGGGCAACTGCTCTCGCTGCCGCTAATGCTGGGGGGAATGTATTTGGTTTATTCCGCATGTCGCTCCAAAACATTCTCCTAACTCATCTCCAAACCCACGGCAAAATGACGGTGCATGATTATATGCAGCTTTGCCTGCAACATCCTGAACATGGCTATTACCGCAAGGCACAGGCGGTGGGAGCAGAAGGAGACTTCATCACCGCCCCTGAAATTTCGCAAATATTTGGCGATCTGATTGGCATGTGGCTGATTCACGCATGGCAAGTCAGCGGCGCGCCGAAGAAAGCTGCATTGGTGGAATTTGGCCCAGGGCGCGGGACACTCTCGGCGGATGTGTTTCGTATTCTCAAAAAGAACAAAGACGCGGCGGAGGTTTTCTCGCTGCACCTGCTCGAAAGCAACGAGACTCTGCGCGTCGAGCAATCCAAAAAGCTCTGGCATTATCAGCCTCAGTGGTGTGATGCGCTGGAGGATCTCCCCACCGATCGCCCACTATTCATCCTCGCCAATGAGTTTTTTGATGCGCTGCCGATTCGTCAATTCTTCGGCATGCAGGAGCGTTGCATCACCCTCAAAAATGGTGAGCTAGCCTTTGAAAATGATAACCCCGTTACTCACGAAACCTGCCCACAGGCAGAAGACACTATCCGCGATGTTGCTGCACGGCTCAAGGCGCAGGGCGGCGGTATGCTGGCGATTGATTATGGCTATGCTACCCTCCCCATGCCCACGCATGGCGAGCCGAGTTGCGATACATTGCAGGCCATCAAAAACCATGCCTATCACCCTGTTTTGCAAGATGCGGGCGAGGCGGATCTCACGGCTCACGTTAATTTTGGTCGCCTTGCCGAAGTCGCCACCGAAGCAGGTTTGCAGGTGCATGGCATCACCGAACAAGGCGCGTTTCTGCAACGCATCGGCGGCGAAATCTGGCTGCATAAATTGCTACTTTCTGCCACCCCCAATAAACAAAAAGAGCTGCAGCAAGGCTGGTTGCGTCTTGCCTCTCCTGCCCAAATGGGGAGCCTGTTTAAAGTGATGGCGCTCACACCGCAACCCTGCGAACTCGCTGGATTGCGTTAGGCTTTTTCAGCCCCATCATTATACCGCAGGGTAAGTCTGCTCGGGCGTGGGGAATTGGCGCGCTTTCACTTCGGCAGCGTAAGCTTCGACGGCGGTGGAAATGGCGCTGCTTAAATCAGCATATTTTTTGACGAATCTGGGTTGGCGGGGGGTGAGGCCGAGGAGGTCTTCGGTCACTAATACCTGACCATCGCAAGCGGCAGAAGCGCCAATGCCAATAGTGGGGATACGGATAAGTTGGGTGAGTTCCTGCGCGAGCGATTCGACCACGCCTTCGATGACCACCGCAAAGGCACCTGACGTATCAATTGCTTTGGCATCGGCTTTGATTGTGGCGATTTGTGCAGCGTCGCGGCCTTGCACTTTAAAGCCCCCAAGTTGCTGCATATGTTGCGGCATCAGGCCGATATGTGCCATGACAGGCACGCCGCGCTGAGTCAGAAACTGGATGGTTTCAGCCATCTCTGCGCCGCCTTCGAGTTTAACGGCCTGTGCGCCTGATTCTGCCAATATTTGCGCCGCATTACGGAAGGCTTGCGCGGGCGATTCCTGATAGGAGCCAAAGGGCATATCCACCACCACTAGGGCTTGTTGGCTGCTTTGCACTATGGCGCGGCCATGGGCAATCATCATCTCCAGCGTAACGGGCAAGGTGCTGGGCAGACCGTATAACACCATACCAAGCGAATCACCCACCAGCAAAATATCAACATGAGGGTCGAGCAAGCGGGCAAAGGGGGCGGTGGAGGCGGTGAGCATGACGAGTGGATCGCCGCCTTTGCGAGCGAGGATGGTGGTGATGCTGTTGCGTTTAATTTTGCTGTTCATAAGGGGATTATGCAGAGTTATACGCAAAAGAAAAGGCCGCTTTCGTGGCCTTTTCGGTATCTTTTTTAGTTGGGGCTACAGCACACCAAACCTCACGCTTCGCGCCTTGCCTTGCTCAGTTAGGAGCAGCGAAACATTACGCAGCAGTGACCGCTTCTACCTGCACAAAGATTTTACCTTGTGCTTTGTGACGGAAGCCAACTTTACCGTCGATGAGGGCGAACAGAGTGTGATCGCGACCCATGCCTACGTTTTCACCTGGATAAAACTCTGTGCCACGTTGACGCACGATGATGCCACCTGCGAGGATAGCTTCGCCACCGAATTTTTTTACGCCGAGACGCTGACCGTCAGAATCACGACCGTTGCGGGATGACCCGCCCGCTTTTTTATGTGCCATGGATTAATCTTCCTTTTTCTTCGCTACTGCTTTTTTAGCAGCAGGTTTTTTCTCAGTAGTCGTTGCTGCTGCTGCTTTAACCGCAGGTTTTTTGGCTGCTGCTTTAGGCTCGGCTGCTACTTTTGCTTTCGGCGCTTTTGCAGGGCTAGAGAGCGAAGAAGTGCGGGTTGATCCGCTTTTCGCCGCACGAGCATTGAATGCTTTTTGTGCTGAAGCAGTGATTTCCGCCTCGGTGCGTGGTGCTTTGAAAGGACGCACTTCCGCTTTTTCGGTTTTGCCCGCAGGGTTAGTCATTTCCGTAATGCGAACGACTGTCAGCAATTGGCGGTGACCGTTTTTGCGACGATAATTGTGACGACGCTTCTTTTTGAAAACAAGGATTTTTTCGCCCTTGGTTTGCTCCAGAATTTCGGCTGTCAGCTTGCCTTTAGAGGCATCTGCACCGATGTCGGTTTTCTCGCCACCGAACATTAAAATGTCAGTTAATTGGATGGTGGCGCCAGCTTCGCCTTCGAGTTTCTCGAGTTTAAATACATCGCCCGCTTTGGCTTTGTATTGTTTTCCGCCGGATTTAAAAATCGCAAACATGATATGGCCTCAATTGCCTGATAATATAAAGGGCGTGAAATATATCTCGAAAATGCGTAGTGTCAACACTTCTCTCGCGAAAAGATTGATGACCACAAAATACACCTTAAATGATGTATTTTTTAATTGCCAACACAACCTATGATGTGTATTTCTGGTACAGAAGGACAATCATAGAGAGAATGATTCATGTCGCAACACACTGTTCTAGTTGTAGATGATGAGCCGACACAACGCAAACTGATTCAGCATGTGTTAGAGGTAAAGTTAGGATTTTCCACCGTGGCGGTGGAAGGGGGGCAGCAAGCGATTGATTATGTAACAGGGCGATACAATCCTGTGCCAGAAGTCATTTTGCTAGATTTGTCGATGCCAGAGGTGGACGGGATGAAGGTGATTGAAAAGCTCCGTCCGCTCTTTCTGCATATTCCTATTATTGTGCTGACGATTTATGGCGATATTGAAAAGGCGGTGCCGGCGATTAAAGCGGGGGCAACGGATTTTCTCGCCAAGCCTGTGGCGCATGAGCGACTGCGGACGTCGATTCTAAATGCGCTCAAAATTAATGAGCTGGCGAGCGAAGTGCAGCGTTTGCGCCGCAACCATGCAGGGCAAGTGGTGTTTGACGATATGATTGGCGAGAGCAAGCCAATGGTTGCCGCCAAAATGTTGGGGATGCGGGCGGCGGAATCAATGATTCCTGTGCTGCTGGAAGGCGAATCAGGCGTGGGCAAAGAGCTATTTGCGCGCGCGATTCATGGCTGTGGCGAGCGCAGCGGTCAGGCGTTTGTGGCAGTAAATTGCGGGGCGATTCCCGAAAATCTGGCGGAAAGTATTTTATTTAGCCATGAAAAAGGCGCATTTACGGGCGCGGGGTATCGCAGCATCGGTAAATTTCGCGAGGCGGAGGGCGGGACAATTCTGCTGGATGAAATCTCGGAACTACCCATGAATTTGCAAGTGAAGTTACTGCGCGCCTTACAGCAGAAGGAAGTGGAACCTCTGGGTGCCAGCAAGGCAGTGAAGGTGGATGTGCGGGTGATCGCTGCCAGCAATATCGATTTGCAGAAGGCGGTAGAAGCGGGAAATTTTCGCGAGGATCTGTATTATCGCCTGAATGTGTACCCCTTGCGCGTGCCTTCGTTACAGGAGCGGCGCGAGGATATTGCTCCACTGACGAAGCATTTTTTGCGGCGTTTTGGTGCGATGGAAAATCGGCAATTACGCAGCATTGCCGCCGAAGCCTTGGCGATGTTAGGGAAATATCAATGGCCTGGAAATATCCGTCAGTTGGAAAACATGATTTTCCGTGCCGTGGTGATGGCAGAAGGTGAGCAATTGGAACATGCGCTGATGCAATCGCTGATGCCTGAATCGTTTATTCTTGCACAAGGCGACAAGCCGCAGCGCATTGGCGTCACGCAGACCCGCCAAGTGCCGCTGCTGAATGAAAAAGGCGATATGCGCCGTATGCGTGATTTAGAGGAAGATGCAATTCATTTTGCTCTGCAGCGCTATCAAGGCAGAATCTCTGAAGTGGCGCGCAAATTAGGCATTGGCCGCTCCACGCTGTATCGCAAGATCAGCGAATTTGGGATTCAGGTAGCGTGATTGGTAATTACTAATCAGTTGGCGGCGATGGCTTTGGCTTGATGTTGCGCGTTTGCGCTTGAAGCTGCTGATTGAGCAAATGCGTCTGCTGCATTTGTTGTTCTGTGGTGATGTGGCGCTGACGGATGGCGACCATATCGGCCAAGCATTTGGCAATCATATAAGGAATCACGGCAAAGGCGATGCCCACAATGGCAGCGAGCCATTGCTCGTTAGGGGAAGTAGCGGTGAAATAGCCATCAAAAAACACCCAGCCGCCATAAAGCGAAAAGCAAAAGGCGACGAAAAGAAAGAATAGCGCCACTATTATTTGCCCCAGAGAGAGATCGGGTGTGAATAGACCAGCATGAGCGATTCTGCGCCTGGATTTTTATTGCCAAGACCCGCATTAGAAATGTGGTTGAAAGTGGCACCAAGGTGCGCATCGTCTGCAAGTTTATAATCCAGCTCTAAACCCGAACGGAAATTGAGGGTATGGCCGAGATCTTTGCTGCCGCCTTCATGATAGGCACCGACGGCAAAATTGGGGGTAAGCACCCAGCTATCGCCCAAAGTGAGGTCATAATTGACGCCGCCATAGCCGTAAGCACCGCCCTTTAAATCAACGCTCACACCGAGCATAGGGCGCAAGCCCTGCCAGAGATATTCCCCACGATATTCGCCGCTAAATTGCGCTGTTGCGTTGTCGAACACATTAAACGCGCCCGCCCCTACGGTAAGATGTTCTGCCGCATGAGAGAGAGAAGCCGTTGCAAAGAAAGTAGCAGCCGCTAGAAAAGATAAACGCATGGGCACCCCCAAAATTAATTTAGATTAAATATGTTTAGAGGACAGGACGACTTCATGACAAGACGCATTTTTATTTTGGCCGTGGTGGCAATCGTTATCGCCATCAGCGTGGCCTTTTTGCCGCTATCAGAAACAAAAACGGATTCTAAAATCAGACACCAATCCGAGCAAGGCGAGGTGGCGAGAGCCGAGGGGTTTGGGGAAAGCTCCCCAATGCACGAAGTACGAAAAATTCTCACCGCCAAAAGCTTTGTGCTGGCAGATGGGACGGTGGTGCGGCTGGCCTGCTTGCAGGCTCCGAATGTGCAGGAAAAAAGCGGAGAGATGCGTGCGGGTGAGCCAGAAGGCGAGCAATCGAAAGCGGCGCTGGCTGACCTGTTGAAGGGACAGAAAGTAACATTACACCCAGAGCCACCCTTGTTGGATCGTCATGATCGTCGCGTGGCCTTTGCAACGCTGGCAGATGGGCGCATGGTGCAAAAAGAAATGCTTAAGCAAGGCCATGCGATGGTCTATCCTTTTGCCGATCAGCGCGAATATCTGGCGGAGCTGCTGGCGATAGAGAAAGAAGCGCGCACCGCAAAGCGTGGCATCTGGGGTAATGCCTATTGGCAGCCCGCCAGTACCGATATGCCGGCCGTGGAAAAAGAGCGGTTTCAGCTGGTGCAGGGTATAGTAAAGCAAGTGGCACAAGTGGGCGGTAATTGGTATCTGAATTTTGGTGAGGATTATAAAACTGATTTCACCGCCTTTGTGCCTAAGCAAGACTATTCCGCTCATTTTAACAAAATGGATCTTAAAAAGCTGGAAGGAAAAAAAGCGCTCTTACGCGGCTGGGTATATAATCGCGACGGGGTGACGATTGATTTAGTGCTGCCAGAGCAATTGGAAGTGCATTAGCTATGGTCATCACCCACATGCAGCATCGACGACCAGGTGGTTTTGCGGTTTGCATATTCGTCGGCGCGGGAGGCAAAATATTTAGCATCAGTAGCGGTTCCCCACATATCATCGATAAGGCCGCCATGTGTCAGATAGCCCCCCTTGCCATCGCTTCGGTGGCGCAGATAACGAGGATCGTTAAATCTTCTTTCATCCTCTGCGGCCTGTGATTCCGCGCCCTTCATCGCTTCTTCTGCGCTTTTTAGCTCCGCTCCCGCTTTGGTCAGATTCACCTCATTCTCGCTCAAAGCGAGCTTGTTTTCTTCGAGTGTTTTTTTGGCCACTTCGTATTTCAGCTCGGCCATGTCTGGAGAGACATCCAGCAAATAAAGTTTTCTGCTTTTTTCGTAATTTTCATCGAGCTTCTGTTCTGCATCTAATAATTTAGCTTTAAGTTGGGCATAAGTTCCATCATCGGCTGCGCCAGAGGGCATGGCATCTAACGATTTTTTGATTTTTTCAATATTTTGTTCTAAATCTTTGATATCGACATCAATTAATTCCAGCTTTAGTGCGTTCTGTTTTTCGCTCTCAATAGCTTCTTGCTTGGCGAGAATTTCTTGTTCGAGAATTTCCAAATCTTTAAGCTGCTTCTTAAAGTCTTCTTCTTCCTCTTTATTTTTCTTTCTTTCTTTTTCTTCTTCAAGCTCTTTTCGCAGTTTCTCCTGCTGCGCTAAGAGTTGCGCCAGCTCTCTATCTTGCTCTCGTTTTTGGAGCTTTCTTTGTTGCTTATAAAGCTCGTCTCGTTCCTTGGCAGTTTTTATACGCTCTTTTGTGTTTTTTGCTTGCTGTTCTTGTAGAATCCGCAAATTCTCTTGCATCCTCTGAATTTCAGTTTTCTGCGCGACTCTTTCTTTTTGTGTGGCAGGCGTTTTCTTGCTGAGCGCATTAAGTTCGATCTCTTGTTTTTTAATGTCTTGCAAGAGCGTGACTTGTTTACTTCTCAGATCAATAAGCGCGGATTCACTTTTGAGGATTTTTTTCTCCAGATCCTGCATTTCCGCACTTTTCGGCTTGCCACTCAACTTTGCCGCTTCCGCCTCAGCTCGCAATTCCTCGATTTTACGCAGATGCTCCTCCTGCTCTTTTTGCAGCTGCTTTTTGGCTTCTTCCAGCGTGGTGATATTGGCTTCCTGACGTTTCACCTCGCTTTTGCTGGTCATCACCTTTTGGGCGTTGTCGGCTTTGTCTTTCGCGGCCCTTTTCTTTTTTCCATCAACCTCGCGTTTGGTGAGCTGCGAGGCGCCATATTTAATATCCCCCGAGCCGCCCATCAGCGCCGCCGCAATACGCATCGGCGTGGTGCGATACAGCACGCGAGTGACCAAATTTTTGCCCTCGGTATTGAAGGTTTTACCTTCTGAAAAGGCGCGAATCGCTCCCTTTTCAAAATTCACGGTCGCATTGGTGAATCCGGGAGCCGAAAGCGAATTGCCGGGATTGGCGGGGTTATAATTGCGGGCAATACCGCCGATGGTGAGCCCGCCACCGCCCGCCAGTTTTTTGGCCATGTCTGGCACATCTTTCATCAGCTCATCCATCACCGAGGCCACAACAAACAGCCCTGTGCCCTGTGTTACGAGATAATAAATAAATTTATCCTGCCCCAATATTTCAAACCACGAAAGCGCGTCTGGGTTAAGACATTGATTCGGTGAATCCGCAATCACCGGAAATTTAAACCCTTTAGCAAGATAGACAGGATCGTCGATGATGTTGGGAGTGCATATACTGCAAACCGTGCCTAAATCACCCACCAAAAAGCTAAGCGGAGGGGTAGAAAACCCAACCGTGTACGAGGTGAGCAACCGCCCGATATCCGTAATAAAATCCAGAGGCAATCCCGCTATCCATGCTAAAAACCCAAATACCAGAATAATTTGCAGGGCATTGGAAAAAAGCTCGGTCACCCAGCCATCAAAAATGGCGCGGGTTTTGGAAAACAACGCAAATCCTACAAAAATAGGCATTGCGGCGATGAGAAAGGTGAGCATCACCAGCGAATACAGATACCCAAACCCTGCCCGCGCAAAAAAGGCAAGTAGTGAAATAAAGGCCATCACAAACACGCCCGCAACCAGTGGCAGCACAAGCAATGCAGCAAGACCAATTAAAAACCAGCCCATCACCCCTGCCGCACCCGTAAATTCGCAACCCTGCGGGCTGGAGGGGTTGACCATGCCGAGGATACGGGCATCCCCTGCCCCCCCTAAATTGGGCGGGGTTACGGCAATCACGCTAAACCACCCCACCGCTGTCTGGGTCATGCCCAGAAAAAATTTATAGGCCACACCCAGCGCCATATCGGTGTTAAATGCAAAGGTGGTGACGAGCGCGATTTTAAACAAAACAACGGTAATTTCTTTCACCGTGAATTCGAGCAACCCCGTGACAAACATCAGGCCCGTAATCACCATAAACAACATTAGCATGGCCGAAAAAGGCCCAATCCACGCTTCCTGCAAATGGCAGAAGAAGGTGGCAATCACCAACCCCAATGTGCTTTCAAACAGACAGAGAAAGCGGCTAAAAAAGCTCCCCGTACAGCCCGCCACCCGAGTATCGAGGTCGCTGGCGGTGCTGGGGTTCATATTGTTGCCAAGCAGGCTCAGCGTGCTGGGTACGCCCCCCGTACATTTAAGCGAATTGGCGCTTAGGTTTAAAATATCTGCAAATGCAGGGTTGGAAAACACCACCAGAGAGGCGAAACTGAGCACGAACAGCAAAAAAGGCCGCCACTGATAATGCATTATGCCTTCCCCATTTTTTCAATGAACAAATGCAGCCATTGTACGGGTTCGGTGCCACGCTCTAACATGATCTTATCCAGTATCGCGAGTGCCGCAGGATCCGCCGAGAGCACAGGCAAGAGGGTGGGAAGATCATACAGATTCACTTCCACCACTATGGATTCATATCCGCGTTTGAGCAGGAACTGACGATCTTTTTTATCCATCTGCGCAATCAATTTGCATTCCTGCGTCGTCAGCCCAAAAATGTCGGAATATTCGTCAGACATCACCGAAGGGTTAGGCAGATAAAACTGCGTCGCCATTTGTTGCATAATCGTGGGGCTAAGGCGGCTTTGCAGCGCGGCTTCCGGTTTTTCTGTCGCCAGAATCACCATCGCATTGCGGCTACGCAGCATCTCCAGCCAACCGCCGAGGCGTGCCGAGAATACGGGGTTGTCGAGCAGCTCCCATGCTTCATCCAGCACGATAATGGTCGGCGTCCCGTCCAGCGTCAGCATCACGCGGTGGAGCAGATACGCAATCACGGGCGCGGCAGCTCGCTCCTGCTGAAACAACGGCGCAAGCTCCAGCCCTGCAATACCGCCCGATAAATCTAAATTATCCTCGGTATGGTTAAACCACGCCGCAAATTCGCCGTCGCTATACCATGCATAAAGCTTGGTCGCCGCTTTGGGGTTCAGCTCACGCAAATGATGCACGATCAGCGCAAGCTGCCGGTGTTCCTTCGGTTGTTCATAAATATAATCCACCGCCTGTTGAAAAGCAGGCCAAAATTCATCACTCATTTCAGGGCGATAAAATTTGTCGGCACGCAGCATCGCATCCAGCCATACCAGCAGAAACGAGCGGTTCTGCGGAGTGTCGTCAAGCTGCAGGGGGTTGAGCTTAGGGACCGTAAGCGTTTTCGGGCGCGGATCTTCCTCCCCTGCCTGATATTGCCGCATATCGATCGAATAATAATCCGCGCCGATACTCCGCAAAAACACTTCCGCACTGCGCTCGCGATCGAAAAAGAACAGACGATTTTTAAATTTGCGTGCCTCAGAAAGCAGAAAATTAATCAGCACTGTCTTGCCCGCGCCATGCGGCCCGATCACAGCAGTGTGGCCATTATTTTGAATATGGAAGTTGAAGAAATAAGGCGTATTCGCCGCCGTATGCAGCAAGGTAACGGGGGGGCCCCACACGCTGCCTTTGGCAAGGCCGGCAGGCAAATTACTCACCTGAGCAAACCCGCCTATGCGCGCCGTATTAATGGGCTTCAACCGCCGCAGAAATTCAAAATTTGCGGGCAGGAGCGACCAGTACATCTCCTGAAATTTAATATCCTCCCGCACAAACAAAATACCCAGCCCGCTTAACCCTGCGCTGATGCGGCGCATATTTTCTTCCATCTGCTTCACGCTGTCGCCCAGCGCAAAAATAGTCAGCTGCTGTTCGCCAAAATCCACAGGCAGATGATGATCGCTCGCGAGCATCTCAGTCAGCCCAATCGATTCGGGCAAATCGGTTTCTTCGCTTAAGTCAAAAATTTCTTTTTGCTCTTTATATTCCGCCAGCGCCTTTTCCTGATTAATAAAATCAAGGCATTGCGAAATCATAAATTCCACCGGCAATTGCAGCAATAAATCGACCGATCCAGTTGACAGCTCGCGATATTCTTTAAGGGTGAGCACTGCGCCAAAGCGCCGCTTGCCTGAAGCATTACGCACTTCCAGCGCATTAAACCCAAACGTGACATCATGCGTGGTGAGATAATCCGCCAGCCCCACATCAGGCAGCGGCAAGGGTTGATCGGTCAGGGTGGTGAGCTTGCTGAGAAAAGTCACTGGCTCGGAATAAACCACCCCGCCACGCTCCACCAACCCCAAACGCTTACCGCCAAAATCCGTTAAGTATCGCAATATCTGATCCGTAGCTTCAGTCAGTGTTTCAGTGTTTTTCTCAATAAATTTCCAGCGATGTTTACGCTCTGCGGCGGGGAACATCCCACGGACAAAATCAGCAGGCTTGGTGACCTTGCCCGATTCGCCTTCTTTCACGATGGTGATATAAACTTCATTGACGAATTGGTGATCCCAATCATTCGCATTGCGCCAGGCGAGATTGAGCATCCGCGAGAAATCTTGCGGATATTCCCCCGGTGGCGCGAGCGAGGCCTTGCGCCGAATGGTATGAATCCACACTGCATAATCGGCAGAATTCAGCGTTTGGGTGAGCGCGGTGCGAATCGCGGTGCGCAAATCAACGCG
>JBILIE010000008.1:0-16411 GCA_044350115.1 Rickettsiales bacterium | reverse complement strand
TAAGCCTGCGAAAACGATAGCAGGGTTAACCACCAATATGCAGGAAGGGATGGCGGCGGCGGCGCGGTTATTCTCGGTGCTGGATACGCCCTCGACTATCACCAATAAGGTGGATGCTAAGCCGTTGGAGTTGAAAGACGCGGCGATTGATTTTGAGAATTTGACGTTTCATTATAGCAATGGCGTGGGCGTGAATAAAGTTTCACTGACACTCGCCCCTGGGCAGACGGTGGCGCTGGTAGGCCCTAGCGGTGGCGGGAAATCGACGTTGATGAATCTGATGTTGCGGTTTTACGATCCCGCAGAAGGTCGCATTGTGATTGACGGGCAAGACATACGCGATGTGACACTGCGCAGTCTGCGTGAAAATATTGCACTGGTGAGTCAGGAAACCGTGTTGTTTGATGAAACCATTGCCGCCAATATCGCTTACGGCAAGCCCAATGCCAGTCAGGAAGAGATTGAAGATGCCGCCAAAGCCGCTGCCGCGCATGACTTTATTAGTACTATGCCGGACGGTTATCAGACCATGGTGGGGCCACGTGGGGTGAAGCTTTCGGGTGGACAACGCCAACGCCTTGCGATTGCGCGTGCTTTGCTTAAAGATGCGCCGATATTGCTGTTAGATGAAGCCACCTCCGCGCTCGATACGCAGTCTGAGCAACAAGTGCAGCAAGCGCTGGAATTGCTGATGAAGGGTCGCACCACCCTCATTATCGCCCATCGGCTTTCTACTATCCGCCATGCCGATGTGATTTATGTGCTGGATCAAGGCGCGATTGTTGAAAGCGGCACGCATGAGGATTTGCTGGAGGCAGGTGGGTTGTATGCGAGATTGTATTCGACGTTGGAGTAGAGCGCCGCAATTATGGCATCCACTGTTGCAGCATACCGAGTAAGCCATTTTTTGTGTCCGTATCCGCCGCTACTACCGTCTCAGAAGTATTACTGGGAGTGGTTTCCAGTGCGATGGGCAAGGTGCCGTTTCTTGTGCCATAGAGCTGCTGTAAACTGGCAATATCCTGTGGCTGATATTCTATGTATTTTGTGCTGGTGGCGTGCATGATGCTGGGAAAACGTGCCCATTGTGTTCCCGCATCTTCGGGGTGGCGCAAGCCCAGAATATGACCTACTTCGTGACGCGCCGTGCCTTTGAGCAAATCGCAGTCCGATTTTGTGGGATGACACACCTGACCATCCAGCACCAATTGCGCCCCTGCGGGATGCGGCGAGGTGGCATAGCCCAGCATCCGCGATTGAAGGCGGCTGCCGCCTTGCGCCAGATCATCCGCCATGACGCGCATATAGGCCTTTTCCACATCCATCGTCAGTTCAAATTGTACGGGAATTTTAGAGGGTAATTCGCGCTCCAGCACCTCGCGCACTATGTTGCGCTCGGCATTATTGAGCGTGCGCGGCTTAGAAGGGGAGTTTTTGATTTGTGCCAGCGGCGTGGCACTTTCAAAGGTATAGCTGACGATCAATTGATTGCCACTTTTGCGAATGCCGTGCATGGAAGCATTCAGCCTTGTACCAGAGAGTAAAGGGGCAGAAAGAGGCTGGGTGGCATGTGTGATTGGTGCTGAAGGGCGGCTATAGGAGGCTTGCACCGTGGGAGTAGCCTGAGGGGCGAGCATCTGCACCGTCGCCACTGGCTTTGGCGTGGGAATATAGGCGGACATCCCTGCCTGTGTTTGCTGCATCAGATCTTCATACCCTCCTGCAATGGCAGCGGGGGTGGAGACACCGATAATCAGGCTGGTGAGCAAAAAACGAAGCAGCATATACCTATTGCACGTGAAGAGTGGGTCTTTGAGTTCGGTATGAGCGGTATATTTTTGTTTGAATGGGGCTGTAACAGCCCCAAACCCCACGGCTTTGCCGCCTCGCCTTGCTCGGAGATACCCAACGCTTGAAGTGCGTTGGGTATCCTTGCAAAGATAGCAAATTTTGAACGCGCTGCGCGTGAAGCTTTTATTACGGTAGGGGTGGTTAGCCGCCCGGCCAAGCGGCCTTTGCTTTAATAATCCCCGGCGAAAGAATGACAATGAACAAAGCGGGTAAGAGCAAGGTGATGAGCGGGATTGTCATTAACACGGGCAGGCGGCCTGCTTTTTGTTCGGCTAGCATCAGGCGGGTATTGCGGTATTCGTCGGCGAGTACACGCAGGGTCTCGGTGAGGCTGGTACCGAAGCGCTCGGTTTGCAGCAAGCTGGCAACCAGCGAGCGGAAAGCGACGAGATCGGTGCGATCGGCAAGATTTTGCAATGCTCGCGCACGATCATTGAGCAAGGTAAGCTCCAGCCGCGTTTTGTTAAGCTCGTCGGTGATTTCGGGATAGGCGCGATCCAGTTCTTTACACACACGCGCTAAGGAGCCGTCGAGCGCAAGGCCTGATTCGGTACAGACCAGCAGCAGATCGAGCGCATCTGGAAAAGCGCGGGTGAGCAATTTCGCTCGCTTATCGCGCTGATTTTTCAGCAAAATATCGCCGCCATAAAAAGCGAGCACAAATACCATGATGGCCATCATCACATTCATCATTTTCCCCATTCCTTCGGCATCTTTGGTGATAAAGACAAAGCCGATGATGAGGGCAATAGGCGTCGCAAACCATTTCCATGCGAGGTAGTAAGTGGGGCCATCGACGGGATCAATCCCTGCGCGATAGAAGCGATAGAAATTGATGCGGCGGAATTCTGTGGGGCGCAATCCCAGCATTTTAAGCAAGGGTTCCAGTGTGAGTGCCAACCCTGCGCTTTGGCCTTCGCGGTTGCGTTCGACAAATTCAGAGGCTTCTTCTTTGCTGGGGGCAAGGCGCTTGAGGCGTTTGGTAACGCTTTCGTTCTGGCTGCGATTGACCACTACCATGAAGATGATAAAGCAGACTACGGCAATGAGGACGGAAATAATAAGTTCCTGAAAATTTTCGATCATATGTCTATCTTTATCATTTGTGAAACAATCCAGAGCGCCAGCCCAATCAGCCCCATTGCAAGCGCCAGCAACATATTACCAGTGAGGGTGTTAAAGAGTGGATCCAGATATTCTGGGTTAGAAAGGTAAATGGCACCAAATTGAAAGACAGGTAGCCCACCCAGCACCCACCCCGTTGCGCGACCCTCAGAAGTCATGGCGCGAATTTTCTGGTTCAGGCGTTTGCGTCCCCGAATCACGTTGGAGAGATTGCCCAAAATTTCCGCCAGATTGCCGCCGGTTTCTTGCTGTACTGAAAGCACGACGACGAAGAAGTTGATGTCGGATTCGTCAATGCGTTTGGCGAGGCGGCGCAAGGCTTCCACCACAGGGCGACCATAGGTGATTTCGTTGACTACCTGACGAAATTCTGGCCCCACAGGTGCATCCAGATTATCTGCAATCATACGAAGCGCGGTGTTGAGGGGATGCCCTGATTTTACACTGCGGATGATCATATCAATCGCTTCAGGGAACATATCTAAAAAGGCCTGATTGCGTTTTTCAATCTGTCGAAGCAGGTATTTTTTTGCCAGAAAGTAAGCAAGAAATGCGGCAGGCAGCAGGCCAATCACTTTAAACATTGAGCAGAACATAACGCTGAGAGCAACAAAGAGCGCAAGAATACCCAGCAGCACCGATTGCACGCGTTTGCCATAACCAGCGGTATGAATGAGCACAAAAAACTCTTTGGCTTTAGGCAGGCTGAGCAGGAGTTTAGTGAAGCCTGTGGCTTCTGCGATGAGGCCAGCGATAATTTGGTCTTCGTCTTTCGGTGCGGCATCTTCTGCAGCAGAATCGGTGCCGCCAGAAGCGATGCGATCAATGATATTGCGTGTGCGTTTGCTGGCATCTATCGAGACTAATTTGGGTAAATACAGCATGACCAGAATGAACAAAGCCGCACCCGCGCCGATTGCGATTATCAGTGGTTCATCCATATTTCCCTAGCTCCTTTAATTGATGTGAGCTTATTGTTATTGTCGAGGCGCGTGAGCCATACCAAGTGACTCAGCCATTTGTTTATCCATATTATAATACGCCGCTTGTTCGATAAAGCGAGGCTTTATTCCATGGCATATAAATTCGCCTTTGAGCTTGCCGTCTTCGCCCATGCTATGGGGTTTATAGGAGAAGAGGGTTTGGGTAAGGATATTACCTGATTCCATTCCCACCACTTCTTCTATATGGGTGATGCGGCGCACACCGTCGCGCATACGGCTGACTTGTACAATCAGATGCACCGCGCCTGCAATCTGTGCGCGCAAAGTGTTTATGGGTAGGCTGAAGCCCGTCAGGCCAAAGAGGTTTTCTAAACGCGTCAGACATTCACGGGGGTTGTTGGAGTGAATGGTGGCCATGGAGCCATCGTGACCCGTATTCATGGCCTGCAATACGTCGATCACTTCATCGCCGCGAATCTCGCCGAGGATGATGCGGTCGGGGCGCATACGCAATGCGTTTTTCACGAGTTGACGCTGGGTAATCTCGCCAACGCCTTCGCTGTTGGAGGGGCGGGTTTCAAGGCGCAGAACGTGGGGCTGGTGGAGCTGTAACTCTGCCGCATCCTCGATTGTGATGACGCGTTCGCCTGCATCAATATGGCCAGAAAGCGCATTGAGCATGGTGGTTTTACCTGAACCTGTACCGCCGGAGATTAGAATATTGAGGCGTATCGCGCCGCAGATTTCAAGAAATTTGACCATTTGCGGGGTGCAAGAGCCGTAATCAATATATTGCTTTAGCGGCATTTTATTCGCTTTGAATTTGCGAATCGACACCAAGCAGCCATCGAGCGCGAGCGGCGGGATAATGGCGTTGAAACGCGAGCCATCGGGCATACGCGCATCCACCATCGGGCTGGTTTCATCCACACGACGACCCACACGCTGCACGATTTTTTGAATCGTGTTAAGCAGATGTTTGTCGCTCAAAAATTTCACATCAGTTTTGCTGATTTTACCGCTTTTCTCGATGAAGATATTATTGGGGCCATTGACCATGATATCGGCCACATCGGGGTCTGCCAGTAGCACTTCGAGGGGGCCGAAGCCCAAGACTTCATCGATGAGTTGTTTCTGGATAAGCGCTTGCTGCGCGGCAGTCAGCGGTGTGGTGAGTTTTTCCATCAACTTCAGGATGATTTCCTGAATCATATTGCGCTGATCTTCCTTCAGCATTTTCTCGATTTTCTGGAAGTCGATTTTATCGAGCAGCGCTTCCGACATCATGCTGCGTGCTTTGACAAAATCGGGTGTTTCTAGGCTTTTATCTGCATAATTGGCGATGCCTTTATTGGCGGCTTCCATGGTTTTTTTGCGCTGATCCATCATCTCCTGATGTTTTTGTTCCACCAGCGCATTGCCGTTGCCGCCAAGGTGAGATTGCGGTTCAGGCGCGGGGCGTAATGCAGGCAGAGTATTTTCTATCGGCACGCGTGTAGAAAATCCGCCGCTGTGAGCATCGGGCTTAGGGCTGGCAGGCGCAGGAGTGGGGTCTGCTGCGGGTTGTGCATTCCACGGTGCATCCGCAATTGGGCGCGGTGGCACGGCAGTGGAAAAAGTGTGATCGGCTTCTGGTACCTTCGCCTGCAAAGGAGTGGGAGCAAAAGACGCAGAAGATGGTGCCGCAACAGGCTCATCTGTTTTAGGTTTTTTACCAAAGACGCTCATAAATTAACCTTTCTTGAACAGGCTGAAGCCTTTTTCGGCAGGAGGCGTTTTGACTTCGCTGCCTGACATATTGACGAGGATGCCTGCTAATTGATGGAGCTGACTGCTGAGGGGGGAGTTGCCAATTTCGAGAATGGTTTTACCCTGATTTTCGGCAGTCACGATGGTTTTAATATCGTTGGCGAGGCTGAAATCAATGCCATGACCGCAGACGCGCTCAAAATCACGCTGGCTGATGCCTTCTTTAAATTTCGCTCCTGCGCGGTTGATTACGATAGAAATTGTTTTTGCATCTACCCCCATATCGCGCCACAGGCCGAGCAGACGTGCGGCATGGGTAATGGAGCGCAGCCAGAGTTGCGCGGTGAGCACCACATTGGTGGAGCTGCTAATCGCGGCAGAGGTCCAGTTGCTCCAGATATGCGGCAAATCAATTACCACACAATCAAATTCGCTTTTTAAAGTGTGAATGAGTGCGCGGATTGTTTCAGGGCTGATAGGCGGCATCTGCTTGAGATCATTCGGAGCGGAAATCACCTGCAAACGTTCGCCATAAGGGGCAGTCATGCGGCGCACTAACGTGGCGTCAATCCCGCGATCGGGATGGTCAAAGAGTTCGCGGATACCGAATTGGGTGTTGAGATCGAGGTTTTTGGCGATCATCCCAAATTGATAATCCATATCCACCAAAACAGTGCGTTTATTGTAATTCTCCGCCAGCGAGAAGGCGACATTCATTGCCGCCGTGCTGGAGCCATCGCCTGAAGCGGCGCTGATGAAGGTGATTACTTTGGCATTAGCGTTGCCGCCCGCGCCACCGTCAAATACCAGTGCACCGCGCAAATCCTGTAATTGAGCGGGGCGGGTGAAATATTCAATCACGCCCATTTGTTTGAGCGCACGATAGAAGGTGATGTCGTTGACTTCGCCAATCACCACCACACGCGTACCCGCTTCGCAGCATTCGGCAAGCTTATCAATTTCATTCAACACTTCGCGACCACGGTCGCCAATATCAATCACCAGATAGGTTGGCCCACGGTCGCGTGCCGCCAGCACATAGGTGGCTTCCAATGGCGTGCCCACAATCACATCTGCATAAGGATAGCCCAGCGCATTCGCCACCTGATTCATCAGCGGGGTGTCGTTTTCGTTCGGCAAGACGGCCATTACGGGGCTGTAGAGAGACATAGTTTTCCTTGTTTTACCTTTTTACGCTACTGCAAGAGTGTTAATATTTTGTCACTGAAGCGAGCATTCAAGGGGCATAAAAGTGTTCATACAGCAAAATAGAAGATTTGTGGCAAAAATGTATCATGTTTTTTCTGAAGGAGGATACTCCCCCTCTTTTCCGGAAGAGCGGTCTCACGCGTTCCGCGCCTCGCATTTGCTCGGATGGTGATTATAAACTTAAAACATCACGCATGGTATAAAATCCGTATGGTTTGCCTTTAGCCCAAGCCGCTGCTTTCAGCGCGCCTTGCGCGTAGATGGCGCGGTTGGAGGATTGGTGCGAAAGCGTGATGCGCTCTCCCATTCCCGCAAACATCACCTGATGATCGCCCACGACATCGCCCCCGCGTAATACGGCAAAGCCGATTTCGCCAGCGGGGCGGGCGCCTGTAATTCCCTCGCGGGTATATTGGGCGACTTCGGCCAGTTTCACGTCACGGCCTTTGGCGGCTGCTTCTCCTAGCAACAATGCGGTGCCAGAGGGTGCGTCTATTTTCTGACGGTGGTGCATTTCCAGAATTTCAATATCAAATTCCGTGCCTAAAGTGGCGGCGACTTTTTCGACCAGATTCGCCAGCAGATTGACCCCAAGGCTCATATTGAAGCTTTGCACAATGATGGCGCGGGCGACGTGTTGTTCCAGTTCTGCTTGTTGTGCGGGGGTGAAGCCCGTGGTGCCTGTGATTAGCGTTTTGCCGCTGGCTGCCGCCAATGCTGCTAATGTGAGCGTGAGTGCAGGACGCGAAAAATCGATCATCACCTCGGCAGGGGAGAAAGCAGCAGAGAGATCGTCGGTGGCTTTGATGCCTATTTTATCTAACCCTGCCAACAAGCCGAGATCGGTGCCGACAGATTTATCGCCCGCCGCAACGCATCCGCCCACGAGTTCATGACCCGCAGCGAGCGAGGCCTTAATCACCTCGCGCCCCATGCGCCCTGCACAACCTGCTACTGCTATTTTCATGGCTTCCTCAGTTTTTTAATCCTCATCCACATAGGGATTCTTACTGCCGCGTAGTTGCATACGAATCGGCACGCCCTCCAGCGTAAAGGCTTGGCGCAGACCTTGCACCAGATAACGGCGATAGGATTCGGGTAGGTCTTCTTTGCGGGCGGCAAAGAGAGCGAAAGTGGGGGGGCGGGTTTTGATTTGCGTCATATATTTAATGCGGATCGGGCGTTTGGAGGCGGAAAGCGGCGGCGGATGTGCCACCAGCATCCCTTCCAGCCAGCGATTGAGTTGGCTGGTGGGAATACGCTGATTCCATACGTCGTACATTTTGAGCACGGCTTCCATCACGCCGTCTAAGCCTTTTTTGTTGAGGGCAGAGAGGGTGACGAGCGGCACGCCGCGCACTTCGCTTAAGCGTTTTTCGAGCATTTTATTCAGCGTGGTCATCCATGCTTCGGGCGCGGTGACGAGATCCCATTTATTCACCGCAATCACTAAAGCGCGGCCTTCCTGCACCACATGATCCGCCAGCACCAGATCTTGTTTATCGAGCGGGCAGGTGGCGTCGAGCAGCAGCACGACCACATGGGCATATTGAATCGAGCGCATCGAATCTTCCGCCGAGAGTTTTTCGAGCTTCTCCTGACGGCGGGACTGACGGCGCAAACCTGCAGTATCGACCAGTTTAATTGGCGTGCCTTTCCAGTTCCAATCCACGGCGATCGCATCACGCGTTAGCCCTGCTTCTGGCCCAGTCAGTACGCGCTCCTGCTTGAGCAAGGCGTTCATCAGTGTGGATTTTCCTGCATTCGGGCGGCCAATGATGGCGAGTTGAAGGTGGCTTGCTTTTTCTTCGACCTCTTCTGCATCGTCTTTATCAAAAGGCAGTAGCGCATCGTAGAGATCGGCCATGCCTTCGCCGTGGAGTGCGGAAATCGCAACGGGATCGCCCAGCCCTAAACGATACGCCTCCGCCATTCCGGGGGCGGTGCCCTTGCTTTCGGCTTTATTGACAATGAGCACTACGGGCTTGCCTAATTTGCGTAACCAGCGGGCGAAATGTTCGTCTTCGGGGGTGATACCCGCTGTGCCATCCACCACCATCAGCGCGACATCCGCCTCGCTGATTCCTGCTTTGGTCATGGCGAGCATACGGCTTTCCAGCGCGTCGCTATCGCGGTTATCTTCCATCCCTGCCGTGTCGATAATGCGAAAATGCAGCGAAGAAACACGGCCTTCGCCGTAGCGACGGTCACGCGTTACCCCTGGGCGATCGTCCACTAATGCGAATTTCTTCTCCGACAGGCGGTTATAAAGCGTGGATTTTCCGACATTCGGACGGCCGACAATAGCGAGAGTGAACATGATGTGAGTTGCGAGTTATGAGTTGTGAGTCGCGAGCTTTATAGCAGACTCTTCGCCAGTCGTCACTTCACAATGGTCAATTTCGCCTCCTGATCGATAAGATACATGGTTTCCCCCGCGATGATGGGGGCGCTGAGGATGCCTTCGGGCACATCGAGTGTTTGTATGGTTTTCCCTGTTTGCGGCGAAAGCGCGAGGAGCTGGCCTTGATTGTTGACGATCCACACATGGCTGCCCGCGACGACAGGGCCGAACCATTGTGGTTTATCGCCGCTCTCTGCGGGTAGTTTTTTGGTCCATGTGATCGCACCGTCCATTCCGCGTACCGCAGCGATTTCGGCATCGGAAGTCAGCACAAAAAGATAATTTCCCGCTAACCACGGCGCGGTGCTGGTGGGGATTTTGCGCTCCCACAAACGGCTGCCATTGTCGGTTTCAAATGCAGTAAGCACAGAGGAGCTACCCGCAAAGCTAAGCCCTGTCGCCATGATGGGGCTTACGGTGCTAAATGTCGCGGGATCGGCGCTGCCAGGGCCGCTGCCCGCCAGATTGTCATTCCATGCCGGATTGCCGTTATCTAGCTCCAGCGCAAAAATTTCGCCCGAACTATAGGCGGCAACCACCGTACCGTCACGCACCGCAGGGGGCGACATGTGGAGTCTGCCTGCAATTTCGTTGATGCCGCGATGACTCCACACCATATCACCGGTGCTTTGACGCAGCGCAATTAATTGATTATCTGCCGTCAAAATTAATAATAAGCGCCCTGCCAGACGTGGCGGAGAACGCAGCGGGAGTTTGAGTTCTTTTTTCCAGCGTTTGCGGCCATCGGTGGCGTTGAGCGCGGCGATGGTGCCTTCGTCATTGGCGACAAACAGGGTGTTGTTGGTCCATGCGAGGCCACCACCCAGCAACCCTGCTTCTTCATCGTCGTCGTGATGCGCGACCAGAGAGGATTGCCAATAGATTTTAGAAGGCTCTGTGGCAGAATGGGCAGAGAGATTACCCATACCATCCATCGCAAAAATCATTCCGTCCGCGACAATCGGGGCAGGGCTGATCGGGACGGTAAAGGCCGCGCCTTCGCCCATGCTGATGCTCTCTCTCACTTGTGGTTTGGCGCTTAAGGCCAGATTGCCAGAAACCCCCGTAGCATTGCCCAAGGCTTGCGGCCATGAGGCATTGGCTGGCATTTCAGGCAATACAATATCGGCACTATTTACGCCTTTATCGGCAGCAATTTTCTCGATGCTGGATTGTAGATTGATGCGTTTGCCGGGCAGAGGCGGCTCTTCCTTGTCGCCCAGCCAATCGGTGCAGGCACAAAGCAATAAAGGGACAAAAAGAAAAGGAATAAATGCGCGCATAATTCTATCTACTAGCCGATGCGAGGCGGAATGAAAAGGGGGCTGTCACAAAAAAAGGACAGTAAGTGCCGATGTGTATCGGCATTGCTGTCCTTTTTTCTTGTGGCGGGGATTGGATTATTTTCCCCCCACCCCCGGAATATTGGGGGGTGGTTTTGACCCGTCCTGCGACGCTTCGTCGCAGTTGAGGCCAATTTTTTTGGCAAATGCCTCCGCCTCTTCAGCGGACATGCATCCGCCAGATACAAGATACTCGAGCATCTTGCATATCAGCGGATGAGGCAACCCTCCCCGCTTGAGGCTGGAGAGTATCTCCTTAACCTTTTTCACGTTGCCATCGCGGCACGCGTAAAAGGCAGATATTGCGTGGAAGCCCGCGCTGTCCCCGAACCCCTGAGGGTCTAGGTAATTGTCCAGGAAGTTATCCAGGTTTTCCTGGGCTTCCTCTTCGCTCCACTCTGCGAGGAGTGGTGCACGGTGGTGGTAACGGTGCTGGAAATAATTTTCCGCCTGCGCATCTACTGCAGACGACCCTCCCTGCCACCATGCCAGAATGGCAACGGCAATGGCAAGGAGTGCTATTGCCACAATCGTGGCTAAACCTTTTTTGGCTCCCCTTTTAGGGAGCGGTTTTGGTGCCTATTCTATAGGCACAAAAATATTACCCATAAATTTAATTTTTTTATGGATGAATGAATTGATGGTTTAGCGCAGCACTAAGGTGCATTTACTTTAGTGCATGACTGCAAAAAACCACCGAGAATGTCGGGATTAAAAATCGGCAAACATTAACACAAATTAATGCAATAGAAAAGCCTGTCATGTAATCTTCATATTTCTCCCCCACCCCCGTGCCAGTAATGTTGCAGGGATAACGGTATGCGCTGAAATCTTAACGAAACGCCGCCAGTAATTCGCTTACCCGATCACGGGTGGCGGGGGGAGTCTCGGGTGATTCTATCAGGGAGGTGAGTAGCTTTTGTGCTTCTGTTTTGTTGCCCTGATGAAAGAGGTTCACGGCCTGCATCTCGATGGCGAGTGCGGAATAGGGGGCTTCGGGCGCGAGGTTGGTTTGGCCTAAGCGTAATTGCGCATAGTTGGCGAGAGCGGGCTGGGTTTTATTGGCGGCGATCGCCTCCCACTGCGCCTTTGCTTCAGCGGCTTTGCCTGCTTTGGTCAGCGCATCTGCGGCTTTGATGCGGGCGAGCAGGGTAATATCGCCAGCATTATCGGGCAATGCGAGCAAACTTTTGGCGGCGGCTTCGTATTGTTTGCGATCGATCATTTCGCGGGTGCTGGAAAGCAGTGAAGTGACGGATTCATTCGCCTGTTGCAGGCTGTTGGTATGATATTGATAGCCAATGGTGGCGAGGATAAGCGCCACACAGGCCGCCGCAACCCAGCTACCAAAACGCTGCCACCACTCGCGCAGACGCTCTGCTTTGAGTTCGTCGGAGACTTCTTGAATGAAAATATCTTCTTCAGCCATTTTTTATTCCCATTCAATCGTGCCAGGGGGTTTGCTGGTAATATCGTAAACGATACGGTTAATGCCGCGTACTTCGTTGATGATACGGGTGGAAACGCGGTTTAAAAATTCATGCGTGAAGGGATAGGCCTCTGCGGTCATACCGTCCGTCGCAGTGACGGCACGCAGGGCGCAGACATATTCATAAGTGCGGTTATCGCCCATCACGCCCACGGTTTTGACGGGGAGCAATACGGCGAAGGCCTGCCAGATTTCATTGTAAATCCCTGCTTTGCGGATTTCTTCGAGATAAATTGCATCGGCAAGGCGCAGGAGGGTGAGTTTTTCTTCGGTAATTTCGAGCGGTACACGGATGCCGAGGCCAGGGCCAGGGAAGGGGTGGCGACCTAGCAATTCGTCGCTCATGCCCATTTGTTTGCCCAGCGCACGCACTTCGTCTTTAAATAATTCACGCACGGGTTCCAGCAATTTAAGCTTCATCCGATCCGGCAAGCCGCCCACATTGTGGTGTGATTTGATGGTGACGGAAGGCCCGCCAGTGAAAGAGACAGATTCGATTACATCGGGATAGAGCGTGCCCTGAGCAAGGAAATCGGCGCCGCCGCATTTGGACACTTCCTGCTCGAAGACTTCGACGAAGGTTTCGCCAATGATTTTGCGTTTGCGTTCTGGGTCACGCTCGCCGTCTAAGCGGCGCAGAAACAGCATGGAGGCATCTACATAATGCAGTGGGATATTGTAATTGCGCTCAAAACGCTCGCGCACTTCTTCCGCTTCACCGCCGCGCAGTAAGCCGTTATTGACGAAGACACAGAATAATTTATCGCCAATCGCTTCGTGAATCAGCTTGGCCACCACGGAAGAATCCACCCCGCCACTCACGCCGCAAATCACGCGGCTGTTGCCGACTTTGCGTTTAATTTCGTCAACGGCGGCCTGACGGAAAGCCGCCATCGTCCAGTCGCCACTGCAACCGCAAATTTTATGGGTGAAGTTTTTAAGCAATTTAGCGCCATCGGGGGTATGCGCCACTTCTGCATGGAATTGGAAACCGTAAATGCGGCGCTCATCATTGGCAATCGCCGCATAGGGGGCAGAATCGGTCACGGCAGTGGCAATGAAACCCGCAGGGATCGCGCTGACTTTGTCGCCATGGCTCATCCACACCTGATAACGCTGGCCGACTTTCCACACGCCTTCAAAAAGTTTGCAATCGGCTTTGATTTCGACAAAAGCACGGCCAAATTCGCGATGTTCGGAGACTTCCACCTTGCCGCCGAGCATTTGGCAGATGAGCTGTTCGCCGTAGCAAATCCCCAAAACAGGAACGCCGAGATTAAACACCGTCGAATTAACGGTAGGCGAGGTGGTGAGGTGCACCGAAGCGGGGCCGCCAGATAAGATAATGCCTTTTGCACCAAAGCTGCGGATTTTATCTTCCGCTAAAGTATAGGGGTGAATCTCGCAATACACTCCCGACTCACGCACACGCCGCGCAATCAGTTGAGTAAACTGCGAGCCAAAGTCTAAAATAAGGATGCGATCAGCCATAGACTGCTTATATAGAGCCGCTCCGATTTGTGGCAATGAAAAATTCCACCTCAATCATTAAAAAAGTATGAATGACTGTGATGAATATCACACAGGTGGGGTTGCCTACTGATTTGTGGTGTAAATAAAGATGAATTTTATTTTACAAGATTACGCGACTGTGGATAAGTGGGTAGGACTATCTGGTAATGGTTTGCGCCATCGTCTATTAGTTTAAAATAATAATAAGAATTTTGGGGAGCTGCTCGCGAAAGCGAAGCGCAAAAAAATATGAGAATAGTATTCTTGTTCATTGCTATTGCTATTTCCGCCGCTGCGGCATTCATCGCCTATAACATGATGGTGGGTAGCCCTTCACAGCAAGACGCTTCGCTCGTCGTGCAGCCACAAGTGGTGGAAAAACAGATTCCCACTCAGGATGTCTATGTGGCACGCGGCGAAATTAAAGTCGGCGACATGATTCAACAGGATATGCTCGATCGCCAGCCTTGGCCGAAACATTTGATTGGCCCTGGTTTTGTCAAAGCAGGCAATGATGCGCCTAAATTGATTGGTATGGTGGCGCGCACGCCGTTCTCTCCGGGTGAAGTGGTGCTGGACACAAAGCTTGCGAACCCTGCGGATCCCAGCTTTCTTGCGGCATCCATTCCGGATGGCACACGTGCTATTACGATTTCCGTCAATGCTATTTCTGGCGTGGCGGGTTTGATTTTCCCTGGGGATCGTGTGGATGTTTTGATGACGCATAGTCTTTACAGCAAAAAGACCAATGAATTTGAGAAGCGCCAGGTGCTTGATGAGGCGATGGACGAAATTCTGGATATTCAGGATAATGTGGATACGAAAGAGCAGCAACAAACCATTACTGATAGGCTTCAGGTGATCAACGCCAAAGTGGGCGTAGTAGAACAAAAAGCAAAGATGGAAGAGCCTGTAACCGAGATTATCGTTCCCGATGTGCGCGTGCTTGCGGTGAATCAGCGCGTGATTCTGACGGGTAACGAGGAGAAAAAAGAGCCTCCACAAACGGTGACGATCGAAGTGAAAAAAGAAGACGCGCAACGTTTGAAATTAGCCGAGCGCGAGGGGGCGCTTTCTTTGGCATTGCGTTCACTGCATGATAAATCGGCAGAGTTGATTGACCCATTGGCAGATGGGGATTTGTCTCGCACGATACCCCCTGGGTATTTCCCTAAGCTTTATGGGTTTGATTCTGAATATCCAAAAGAATTACTCGTTAAAAAGAAACGCATTCGTAAAAATGCGAAAGAGAATAAAATTACTGTTGTACGTGGGGTGACGGTGGAAGAAATAGAGTTTGAGCGTCCGGAGGCAAGCAAATGAGCCGGATTTTAGCTTCCTTTTTAGCCATTCTGTTGTATGCCGCGCCGGTATTTGCAGAAGATTTTGTAATTCCGCTTAACCGTTCGCGCTTAATTTCAACAGGGCCTGAAATTGGTGAAGCGATGATTGCCAACCCGCAAATTGCTGATATCCATGTGCATGGGCCGCATCGCTTGTCGGTGATTGGTGTGGGGCGTGGTGATACGACTTTGCGGATTATGGACAAAAACGGCAATGTGATTCAGTCGGTGCCGATTTCGGTGACTTACGATTTGCCAGCGATTCGCAAGGCATTGCGAGAATTTCTGCCCAGTGAAAATATTGGCGTGGAACTGGTGAACACGAATCTTGCGCTCACGGGCGAAGTGAGTAATGCCACGGCGATTGATCGGGCGCTCGAAATTGCCAGCCAGTTTGTGCAAAAAGACAATGGTGCTAATTCAACTACAGATGCCACCACGCGCCGTGGTGCGATTGTAAATTTGCTGCAAGTGACCTCTGGTCAGCAGGTGATGTTGCGAGTGCGAGTGGGTGAAATTCGTCGCACCGCGCTCAAGCGTTTGGGTGTGAATCTGCAAGGCTTTAACAAAAATGGTAGCTTTGGGCTGGAAGGTGCGACTGGCAGCGGTATTCCTGGTATTACAGGCGATACGAACGTGACGGGTATTGGAAAATTCCCTGTGGATTCGGCGAATACTTTTGGTATTTTAGGCGGCGTGCTTAACCGTGGCGATATGGGTGTTGGCCTCACGCTGGAAGCACTGGAAACCGATGGTTTGTTGAAGGTTCTGGCAGAGCCAAACCTTGTGGCGCTTTCGGGTGAAAAAGCAGAATTCCTAGCGGGTGGCGAGATTCCTGTCCCCACCCCTCAAGCGGGCGGCAGTGGCAGCAATCTGGTGACGATTGAATATAAGCCTTTTGGTGTCTCTGTTTCTTTTATTCCTTATGTGTTGAGCGAAAATAAAATTCGTTTGAACGTTTACCCGTCTGTTTCTGAAATTAGCACAGAAAATAGCGTGACGCTGAATGGTTTCCAAATTCCGTCGCTCACCACACGCCGTGCAAAAACGACGGTAGAGCTTTCACCAGGTGAGAGCTTTATGATTGCCGGTTTGATTCGTGATAATATGACATCGGCGCTGCGTCAGCTGCCTGGGGTGAATGAGATTCCAATACTCGGTTCGTTATTCCGCAGTACTGAGTTCCAAAAAAATGAGACTGAGCTGGTGATTGCAGTAACGCCGTATCTGGTAGACCCACTCAAAAGCAGCGATGTGCGGATGCCTACGGATGATTTCCGCCCTGCCAGTACCATGGAAATGTTCTTTTACGGCGCATTGTCTTCCATTGGTCATGGCGAGCGTGTGACTTCTCAAACCCCAAGCCTTGAAGGCCCAATTGGATTTATGGTGGAATAGATGCTGAAGCTTCATATCAAACCCTTGCTTATTCTATCGGTCAC
>JBILIE010000134.1:0-5138 GCA_044350115.1 Rickettsiales bacterium | reverse complement strand
TCTCTTATTCCCACCGATAGCCATCATGCTTGGGATTTTATTGCCTCCGCCGCACAGGATGCGATGGCACTTACCCACGAAAAACAGCGCAGCTATGCCCTACATGCCATTGTGTCCGTTGCACTCACTCACCGCCCGTCCAAAGACAAAACCGCCACGCATCGTAGTCATCTGGTCTTTCCGTGGGATGGGCCGCAATTGGCAGAAAAACTCATTCCGCAGATTCTCTCGCCATGGCATCGTGCAGATGCACTGCATTCGCTCGCACTGGTTTCAAAAAATGTCAGCAGCGCCCTTCCCCAAGCCCTGCAAAATGCTTTGCGTATTCCGCTTGCAGAGGAAAAAAAGCGCAACCAAACGCTGCTCAACATCCACCAAGTGGCCTCCAGCGAGGAACTTTTTTACCCCGCACTGGATGCACTTTCTGGGATAGCTGATGCCAATCTGCAGCAAAAAGCGCTCTACGAAGTTTCACAACAAATGCTGGAGTTAAAAGAATATTCTCACGCTATTGATGCGGCAGAACGGCTTGATTACGATCGCCGCGGCGCCATTGCATGGGGCAGGCTCGCCGTCTTTTTTGCTCAGAAAGGGCAAACCACGCGCATGGAAGCTGCGCTTGCACGATGCAACCGTTCCGCCGCACTCACTCATTACGAAGACGATCGCGCTGAAGCAGAAGAAGCCGCAGCAAAATACAGCCTTGTCGCACAAAGAGCCTTCAAAAAATATCAGCATGAACAGCGCAAACAGCAAAAAAAAGCACTCAAATCGGCACCGTTAAAACAGGCATTGGCCGCACTCAAAAAAAATAATCTGCGCGACGCAGTGGATCTCCTCAAAGCCACGCCAGATGCACGATTGCGTGCCCAGCAATTTCGTATTCTGGCGCAAGAGCAGGCCAAGCTCACCGATTACTATCATCTGCTCCATGGCAAAGCGGAGAAGCAATTTCTAACGCCAACCGAAAAAACACAAAGCAACGCTCTCAGTGTGAGTGCCGAAAACGCCCTTGAAGACAGCATTAGCCAAAAATCCACCCACAAAAAATCTAAACTGGATTTACGCACCCTTCCCGCCTCTAGCCTAGGCAATACGCTGCCTCCTTTGCCTCTTGCCGAACATTTGGCACTGACTGCTGCGAGCATGCAGGAAAAACTACCCCTGCCCACGCCCGCCGTGATACGCCGTGTTCATTATGCCAATAGCTATTTTATTTATACCAAATTCAAAGTCGCCATTAACGAGGCAAAAGCCAATCTGCGCGAAGGTATTATCACCCCCGAAATTATTTTTTTAGAGCGCGGCAATGCGACCCTGCCCCAGATTTATGATGCCCTGCGCGCTCAAGGCATTAACAATTATCTCACCAAAGTGGATAATATCTACACCTTACGCCGAGGGTTGGTGGTGGGACAGAATGCCAGCCTCACGATTGAGGGCGGCGAAGTGGAGGAACTGCGACAATCTATCGATTATGGCGCGATTTTGGTTAATGCGGGAACACTGCATATCAACAATACCCGTCTGGTCAGTTGGGACGAAGAAACAGGCGATTCCTCGCGCCGTGAATATCCACAAAAATACGATTTTCGTCCCTTTATCTCGTCATGGAGTGGCTCTCATAGCTATATTAGCGGCAGCGAATTTCTGGATTTAGGCTATGCGAAAAGTAAGTCTTTCAGCCTCACTTTCACCACGGGCCCTAAAAAGATGGTAACCACCTCTCTGTTTAAAGCCAAACGGCCAGAAGCAGAGGTGGTGGATAATAGCTTTATCAACGCCTATTATGGTTTCTATTCCTATGAGGCCGATAAAATCGCCCTGATTGGCAATGAATACCGTGATAATATCGTCTATGGAATCGACCCGCATGATCGCTCACGCGATCTTACCATCGCCTATAACACCGCCTATGATAGCCAACAAAAACATGGCATTATCATCTCGCGGGAGGTGAATGATTCCAGCTATATCGGTAATCTCTCTTTTGATAATAAAGGCTCTGGCTTTATGCTCGATCGCAAAAGTACGGGCACTTACATTTATGGCAACACCGCTTTTGGCAACAAGCAAGACGGCCTCACTGTATTTGAAAGTAGCTGCAATCTGATTGCCAGCAACCACTTCTTTGAAAATCAATCGGTGGGAATACGCTTTCGCAATAGTCAGGATAATGGCCTATTCTTTAACCGCATTGCAGCGAATAAAAAGGTGGGAATTTTAGGTTACAGCTCTAGGCTGGAAGATCTCGCTTCGCAATCCACACGCAATTTCACGATGGATCCTTACTCCAATATCGCCGCCATGACGCTCATTGGCAATCATATCTCTGCCAATGGAGTAGGGCTTTCTATTGATAAGATCCACGCTCTCACCCTGCGCGGCAATCAGTTTGAGGAACAATCGCCCAAGCTTATGCAGGGCGATTGGTTCCGCGAATTGCCTTATCTTAGCAGTCAATACAATCTGGACAAAGATGGCGCGATAATCACCGATACCTGCCCAGAATCGGACTGGTCGCCTTACACCTGCCGTTTCCGTCAGTCTGGTTATTTCAGCGGCGATGGTCAGCGTGATTTATTCAAGCGAGTCATCCACTCTCCCTGTCATCCTTCTCACACACAGGCAAAGTCATGACCCCCCCCATCCCTACATTATTTCTCACCTTCTTTCTGGGTTTTTTGCCGCTCAACGCCGCAGCAGGAGATATTTATTTTGATGTTGCCCAACGCAAAGCCGAGTTACAAAAACCCGAATACACCAAAGCACGCACATTTTGTGCAGCCAAAGACATTGCGCTACCCAAAAAACTTCCCGATCCGATCGATGCGCTTTATGCCAAAAGTTCTTATGGCAATGATAACCGTATGGAACCTCTCACGCTTTATGTCATGATTCAGGGTGGACGCGCTTTAGCGGGGGATGAAAAAGCAGCCGCAGCACTGGGCAAAGAATTGCTGAAATGGGCAAAGGCCGATGCGCTGGTGGAAACCGAAGCCCTCGACAAAACCTATTATCCGTTGCAGCGCTATATGATCCCCATCATCATCAATTTCAGCATCATTGCCGATACTATCGACAGCGATGATCGAGAAAAAATTGAGGAATGGATCGACCGCGTGGTGCGCCCGCTCGGCAAGCGTTTTGGGGGCGATGTTGACCACAACAACCACCGCTTCCTCAGCGATTCGGCGATGATGACATGGGGAGCATATACGGATGATAGCGATCTCTATAATATCGGCATCGACGGCTTTACGCTTGCGCTGCGGGAAGCGACCGCAGAAGGCACATTACCTTATGAAACCCGCCGTGGATCGCGCTCTGTGTGGTATCTGCGCCATGCCCTCACTAATCTGACGCTCATCGCTGAAATTGCTCGTCACCACGGTGATGATCTCTATACGCAGACAGAAAATAAAGTCTCGCTCGATACCATCACCAATTATTTTCTTAACAGCGTTTATGCCCCTCTCTTTATTCTTCCGGATGCCGCCGAAAATCTAAAACCAGGGGATGATTTCAATTATCGTACTATCGATCAGGGCTATCTCCATCGTCGCGGGGGCAGCCGTCATTATATGGCCTTTGCCGAGGCTTACGCCGTGCGCCAGAGTTTTGCCGCCACCCGCCTGAAACAACTAATGCAGCGTATCAGCTTTAAAGAACGTCCATTGATTGACGATTACTTTGGCGGCAATGCGACCTGCTTCTTCTGGCAACCGGAGGCACCATAATGCGTCATTACCTTTTATCTTTTTTCTTGATCACGGCCTTACTCGCTACCACTCCCAGCATCGCCGCTGATGCTAACTTTGCATCTCTCACCGATGAGAAAGTGTATGAAAGCGCACGCACTGGCAATATCGAAGCCGCGCTTGAATACAGCAAACGCCTGCAACTTGGGTTGTTGGGGAAAAAGCCAGACATTAAACAGGCAGTGCTCTGGTTGCAGCGCGCCGCGCAACAATCCAATGCCGAAGCAGCGCTCACTTTGGCCATGCTTTACAAAACAGGACAGGCCAAATCACCCGCACCCGATAGCATCACCCATTTAACTGACTTCGCATTATATTTACTCAACGAAAAAGCCAAACAAGGCAATGCTTTGGCGATGGCCAAACTCGGTCAAATTTATGCCGAAGGTATTCTCGTTAAAAAAGACCACAAAACCGCACTCGCATGGTTGACCAAGGCCGTAGCAGGCGGCGACCCTCAAGCAAAACTCGTGCTGGGGCGTATGACCATTTGGGGAATCTCCCCTGACTATCCCGAAGAACGTGCATTGCGCTATCTTCAGGATGCCGCCAATGCCAACATTCCCGATGCATGGCTGATTCTGGGCATGGCCTATAGCGGGGCTTATGGCGGCACCGTGAATCATCCCCGCGCCTTTAACGCATTCAAACATGCAGCCAAGCTTGGCCTGAGCGAAGGGAAGCGTCAAATGGGACTGGCGTATTTTGCAGGTCTGGGCGTTTCTAAAAATAACTCCAAAGGCCTCGCGCTCGTCACCGAAGCCGCCGAAGCAAAAAATATGGAAGCGATGGTGAATGTCGCCAGTGCCCATCGCATGGGCGTAGGCACTGCTAAAAATCCCGCGCAATATGTGCAGTGGCTCAGCCGTGCTGCCGAGCGTAATCTTGCGGAAGCGCAATATCTGCTCGGCCTTGCCTATCTCAACGGTGAAGGTGTCAGCCGCAATGTTAATACCGCCACCACCCACCTCAAAGCCGCACGCAGCAAAGGCCATGTCATGGCCAAGCGGGCATTAGAAGGGCTGGAGAAACCTACGCTACCGCACGTTTCTGCCCTTTCTGGCGATACTGATTCAGCAGAATCCCCCCTACCAGAATCGCAGACAAAATAGCCGATGCACCAACCGTACCCAGATCCAACCCACCCTTTTCGATGGGTTTGGTGAGCAAATCGCCAAAGGTGGCACCAAAAGGGCGTGTGAGCACAAAGGCAACCCAAAACAACAATACACCTGAAATTCTGGTAGTATATTTCAACACCACAATGAGTCCGATTAGGCTGCCAATCAGCAGCGCTCCACCACCAAATCCAAGGCCAGAATCATCGGCCAGATAGTCACCCAGCGCAGTGCCTAGGGTATTTGACAACAAAATCGC
>JBILIE010000133.1:0-5151 GCA_044350115.1 Rickettsiales bacterium | reverse complement strand
GAGGTAATAACCTGGTTCGTTGGAGAGAACCATGCCTGTTTGCAGCGCGGCATCGCGCCCTGATTTGCTGATGCCTTGCGGGCCTTCATGCACGCCTAAGCAACAGCCAACGCCATGACCTGTGCCGTGGTCGTAATCCAACCCTGCTTGCCAGAGGAATTGGCGTGCGAGTGCATCAAGTTGCCGCCCCGCCGTGCCTTTGGGGAAGACGGTTTGGGCGAGGGCGATATGGCCTTTGAGCACGAGGGTGTAGTGCTCGCGCATTTTTGCGGTGGGAGTGCCCCAAGCGAGGGTGCGGGTGACGTCCGTTGTGCCACCCCAATATTGTCCGCCCGAATCGATGAGATAGAGGGTGTTGCCTTCAAAATTGCGATCGCTTTCGGGCGTGGCGCGATAATGCACAATCGCGCCATGATCGCCAAAGCCTGAGATGCTGGGGAAGCTGGGTTCGAGGAAATCAGGCGATTGTTTACGGAAGGTTTCTAATTGGTCAGCAGCGCTGATTTCGGAGAGCGTTTTTTGAGTAGAGAGCCAATGCAGAAACTGCGTGAGCGCTACACCATCAACAATATGAGTGTTGCGGATATTGTCCGCTTCCACGTTGTTTTTGCAGGCTTTGGGGAGTGTGCAGGGATCGTCGCTCTCCATTAAAATTCCGCCAGAATCTTCGAGCAGAGTGGATAAAATTAACGGCGTTTGCGTGGGGTCGATGAGGATGCGCTTTCCCTGTAGATTTGCGCAGGCCGCTTCGATCGTGCGCGAGGATGCGGATAGTGGTGCGGGTGTTTTTGCACTATCAGCAAACAGTTCGTAAGTCGCATCGGAATGTACTAAGGCGCGACAAAGCATTACGGGCGTATGCGCCACATCGCGCCCACGCATATTGAGCAGCCATGCGAGGGATTCGGGTACCGTAATGAGTGCCGAATCAGCATTTTTAGCGGTGATGGCGGCGGAAATTTCTGCCAATTTCGCTTCACGCGATTTGCCAGCATATTGCAGCGGATAATCAAAAGCGGGCAGGGCAGAAAGCGCGGGGCGATCCTCCCACAATGCATCCACAGGGTTGGGCGCGAGCCACTGCCATGTGGTATCTGGCAGCGCTTTTTGCCATTTTTTGAACTGCGCGGTGGAGATGAGCCACGGATCAATACCAAGCTTGAGTGTGGGATGGTTCTTTTTCAGCCACTCCAGCGGTGAAGTTTCCCCGCTATTAATCAGTGTATAATCGTCTGCATCTAACTGCTGCTGTGCTTGCAGCGTATAGCGCCCATCGGTAAAAAAGGCGGCTTCATTGGCAAGGATAATGACTGTCCCTGCGGAACCATCAAACCCTGTGAGCCATGCCAGCCGCTTGAAATGTTCTGGCGGATATTCGCTGAAAAATTCGTCGTTTACCGAAAGGATAAAGGCATCCACCTCTGCGGTTTGCAGGATTGCTCTTATCTTATTTAATCTTTCGTGATATAGGCGGGGCATGGTTCGTTTATTCTTTCTTTTCATCATCATGTGGCTGCCAGCGATGAGTATGGCAGCGGAAACCGTTGCCCCCATCGTATTGATCTATGAAACGGGTGGCAAGAAAACTGATAATAGCTTTGTCGATATGGCGCGCAAAGGCGCAGAGCAGGCAAGGCAAGAGCTGGGATTGGAATATGAAGAACATGTGCTGAAACGCAATGAAACGCGGGAAGATGTTTTTCGGCGTTATGCCGCCGCCAAAGCCGAATTGATTATTGCGCTGGGGTTCCAGAATGTGGCGACAGTGGTGAAAATTGCGGATGATTATCCCGCTACTTCCTTCACCGTGATCGACGGGATGATTCCACCTACTTTCAGTAATGTGCAATCGGTGGTGTTTCGCGATAATGAGGGAGCATTTTTGGTTGGTGTGATTGCAGCGATGCATAGCAAAAGCAAAAAAATTGGTTTTATCGGCGGGATGGATGTGCCTGTGATACGCGATTTTGCCTATGGATTTCAGCAAGGCGCGCAATATATCAATAAAGACATTGAAGTGATGCGTGAAATGGTGGGTACGACCAGAGACGCATGGTCTAACCCTAAAAAAGCAGCGCAACTCACCCAGAAACAAATCGCGCAAGGGGCGGATGTGGTTTTTGCGGCGGCGGGGGGGTCGAGTATCGGCACACTCGAAAAAGCGGCAGAATATAAAGACGTGTATAGCATTGGTGTAGATTTTAACCAGAATGGGCTATTCCCCGGTTCAGTGCTGACCTCGCTGGTGAAGCGGGTAGATAAAGTGGTGTATAACGCCATAAAGCAGCGCGGCGATAATAGCTGGAAATCGGGTGTGCAATATAAAGGCATCAGCGAAGGAGCGCTGGATTATGCGGTGGATGAAAACAACCGCAAAGTGCTCTCGCCGCAAAGCATTGACGAGGTGGAGCGCGTGAAAGATTACATCATGCGTGGCGTGATTAAGGTCTCCAATTATCGTGCAAAGCCATAAAAAAACCCTGCCACAAGGGCAGGGATTTTTTGACGTGATTGCCGATTGAATCAACCGCCAGCGTTACCAGCGTTCAGTGAAGTTGAAACATTGGTGAAAGTGGTTTCCAGTGAAGTGCCCACTTGGCTCAATGCAAAGATAATAAATACAGCAATGAGTGCGGCAATCAGGCCGTATTCAATGGCGGTCGCGCCAGATTCGTCTTTAAAGAATTGTTTGATACTTTTCATGAACAGTCTCCTTGTTAATTAATTTTCCGTAGTGTGGGCGCAGATCTCGCACCCGAGAAAACGCTGAACTTACCCTTTAGCCATACTACTTAATGATTAACAAAGTTTCAATGCCATGCTGGGGTATTCACGAAAATGTCATAGTAACTAAAAAAGTATTAATAAGTGATATTTTGGCGACACCATAAATCGCGCAATTGCTCCAACCCTAAGCTGATAAGGCTGTGAAATCGAGGGTGATAGTCGTTATAGATCGCGCAATCGCTGACTGCTCGCAGACAGTGATAGCGATTGAGTACTTCAAGTGCTCGTTTCCATTCATCTTCGCGCTCTTCCTGCCATTCGGTGTAAATCCGCAGGTGCATTATGCCGTTGACACGCGCCGGATCGAGCGATTGAACGCTGGGAGCGCCGTAACGCAAGGTGTACAGCCAGCGAAAATGCAGCGCGCACCAATGCTGATCATGGGTGATGATGTCTTTTTGCAAAAGCAGATCGATGGCCTCTGTAGTGAGTGAGAGTTGACGTTTCTGGCGCAATTCGGGCGTGCCAAGATCATTTTTTTCAATGACGGGATCTTTGCGTGGGCGGCCACGGCGGGTGGAAAAGGCCATTATACAAGCTCCATTTCTCTCATATTGCTTTGCTCGGTTGGAGGCCTTTTGGAGGGGTAAGAATTCGTGTTGCGCCATTTGCAGTTGCGCGCGAGTGCCTGTGCGGCGCGGCTGCGGATATAATCGGGCGAGAAGTTTGCCAGATCGCAGACGGTCTTAAAATCTTCGCCATACGTAGTAAGCCAGCAATGTGCTTGCGATTTCTCGTATTGTGCTTCCATTTTGCTCGATTGACTGGCGGCACCATGGTTTCAAAAGATATTTCCTAAAGTAAAAATTCTCAGCGGGCAGAATGAGAAGCATAAATACATGACTACTGATTATGGTTTCCGCCTCGCCACATCCGTTGGTGGAACCGTGACAGGCGAAGGCGGCGATATTTTGATTGTGGATGATCCGCTGAACCCTTCGCAGGCAGAATCACGATTATTTCGCAATCTCGCCAATCGCTGGTTTGATCATACGTTTAGCAGCCGCCTCAATAACAAAAAACAAGGTGGAATCGTGGTGGTGATGCAGCGATTGCACCCCCAAGATCTCAGTGGATATTTGCTGGAAAAAGGTAATTGGGAGGTGCTGGAGCTAGCCGCGATTGCCGAGCGCACGCAGCATTTTATGGGGAGCTGTTTTGACCATCGTCGCAAAGCAGGAGAGTGCCTGCATGAATCACGGGAAGATGCACCAATGCTAGCGCGGGTGAAGCACGAAATGGGGAGCTACGCCTTCGCCGCGTAGTATCAACAGCAGCCGCTCACGATTACGGGCGGGATGGTGAAGCCAGAGTGGTTGGGGCGTTATGAGAGTAGTCAGTTGTCAGTGGTCAGTGGTCAGGTAATCACGCAATCTTGGGATACGGCGATTAAAGCGGGGGCGCATAATGACCCGAGTGTGTGTATTACTTTCGCGCAAAGTGAGGGGCAGCATTATGTGGTGGATGTGTTGCGCGAGCGGCTGGAATATCCGCAACTGCGCCGCAAGATGATTGAGTTGGCACAGAAGTGGAACCCGCAAGCAGTGTTGGTGGAAGATAAAGCGAGTGGGCAATCGTTACTGCAAGATTTGCGGCAGAATACGGGGCTGCCGCTGATTGCCTGTATGCCCAAGCTGGATAAACTCACGCGCTTTGCCGCCATCACCCCGCAGATTGAAGCGGGCAGGCTGCTGCTGCCAGAGCGTGCCTCGTGGCTGGCGGAATTTGAGCAGGAGCTTTTCAGCTTCCCCGACTCACCGCATAATGATCAGGTGGATGCGTTGAGCCAGTATCTAAACTGGCTGCGCGAGCGGGAACGGATGGGAGGGATGCAGGTGAGACGGATTTAGGTTGCCCTCAAAAACAACAACGCCGTCGTAACCTATGGTGGGGTCGCGACGGCGGAAGTGTTTTTTCCCGTTCCTCAGATTTCTCCGGGATTGGGATACCGCCCATGTTGGCGGAAGAATTCCGCCTCACGGATCTGTTGATCCGTGGGTTGACCACTTTTTTCGTCGTGGTCAAGGATTTCTTCCGCCATTTGGCGGAATGCTACTTTCTCATCGCCTTCTCCTACGTATTGTAGGTGTTGGCGATGAAAATTAATCTCGTCCTGAATTTTTGCTTCCCGTTCAGTATCGGGGTTCGTGCCTTTTACCATGGCGTTGTATGTTTGAAGGTGATAAAATAATCAGAACAAGTTTTTCTGGTTTTTTGGGGGTCAGAAAAAAATGAAACAAGAGGGTTTAGCATACAATTTCTCTCTCTCTCTCTCAATGGGTTAAGTGTGAAGATTGTGTGACAGTGTTATTTTTCACATTTTTCCCCTTCCAGTATCCACAATATTTGGATATATCCTAAATT
>JBILIE010000132.1:0-5172 GCA_044350115.1 Rickettsiales bacterium | reverse complement strand
AAAAATTTCCCTGTATTTTCCCTGTAAAACAGCGAATTGGTTCGGAGAGGCGTTCGCGCTAGACTCCCACCACCACCATTTTTTCGGCCACAATTTTACAACTTGCTGAGTGGCGATGCTGGTGGCTAAGTTTTTGGCTTAAATAATACCGTTATATTATCCAGCGAAATAAATTCGTGGTATCTTTCTTATGTTTTCTACACGCGGTACGCTTCTTTTAAAAATGCCGAGATGTCGATTGAGAATCTACTAAAAACAGATTATGCACAGAGGCATGAATACCCCCCTCCCATTGATATACCCTCACCCCCTCTTTCTCATGCATCCTGAGCTGTGTGAGTTGGGCGGCACGTTGCATAAGAAAAGTTATCATAAGCATGAGGTGGTTTTGCATCATGGCGATAAAGCAGCAGCATTGTGGCTGGTGTTAAGTGGCTGGGTTAAAATCACACGGCAAACACCCGATGGCAAAGAATCGGTGATTGGTCTGTGCAGCCAAGGCGATGTTTTTGGCGAAGCGGCACTTTTTCCTCATGCGAATTATCCCTATCATGCAGAAGTGATGGGGGAGGATGCGGAATTATTGACCATTCCTGCGGAGATGATCCGTGGTTTGATTGCACAAAACGCGGCGTTATCGGCAACTATTATGTCGATGTTGAACGAGCGCACCGCGCAAGCGCAGCTGAAACTGGAACATATGAGCACGATGTCGGCGGCACAACGGCTGGGGTGCTTTTTATTGCGCTTGTGCCATACGCATACAGAAGGCACAAAGACGCTGCAAATTCCTGTCGAGAAACATGTGCTTGCCACTTATTTGGGGATGAAACCAGAGACCCTCTCGCGCAGTCAGCAACAGTTAAAAGAGGTCGGCGTGGAAGTGGCGGGGCATGAAGTCACTATTACCCGCATTGCCGCGTTGCGCCAATTTGTGTGCAATAGCTGCTCTGAATCTGGCTCTGGCAATTGCGCGGGCGAAGAAACTGACGTTGCCTAATCTTGAAGCATATTTTCCAGTGCATGGGTGAGGTGAGACATATCGCCAGCATGTTTGAACCATGCGGGAATCAGGGGATATTCCAACTCTGCGACGATGGATTTGGCAACATTATCGGGCAGTGCAATTCGCACCCACGCCATGTCATTGGCACTGCCTGCAAGAATCAGTTGGTTAAAGTCTTGATTATGCGCCGCATGTTGCATCGTAAGGGCAAAATCTTCAATCGACGGCGCAATCGTTTCGCCGTCTGGCGAGAGAAGCACTAAATTCCCATTGGCCTCTTTTTTAAACAGCGAAATCATCCCCCCGCAGGCCGCAACCAGCCAAGTGCTGGAAGGGCTGGGGCATTTCCCCAGACACTTACCTGAGCAGGCTTTATTCGCTACGGGGGGAGTGAGCTCGCAAGAGGTCATAGACTAAAACCGATAGCCTACACCCGCACCAATCAATAGTGGATCGATATCCACATTGGCACGCACGGCGCCGCCATTGAATTTCGCGGTGGTATCAATGAATACTTTTTTCACGTCAAGGTTCAGATACCAATTATCCTGCACTGGAATATCGACACCCGCCTGAAGTGCAGTGCCGAAGCTATCTTCGTATTCTACCGTATTGAGTGCACCTGCATCTTCATTATAAAAATGGGTGTAATTTATTCCCGCGCCGAGATACGGCTTAATCCCATTTGGCAGACCTGTGAAGTGATATTGCAGCGTGAGTGTTGGAGGCAATAACCATGCGCTTCCTACATCAACATTACCCAGTGCCGTGCCTTTTGCATTCACATCATGCGGGGTCACCGCTGCGATCAATTCTGCCGCGATATTATCGGTGAAGAAATAGGAAACATCGACCTCTGGCACCACGCTATTATCCACCGCCGCTTTGCCACCAATCGGGCTAATCGAGCTATCTTCTTGCGGAACGACGCCGAGCGCACGTGCACGCACCATCCATTTCCCTTCTTCCGCGTGAGCAGTGCTTGTCAATGCGGCAGTTGCCAGTAAAGCGAGCATCATTTTATTCATTATTCTTCTCCTTTTTAGTTGGTTGGTATTTTAATAACAGTGCACCCATAGCAGCTCTTGATTTGCATCAAGTGTCGCTAAAAAAATGCCGGTACCATCTTCTGGAACAACAAGGAGAAATCTTATGCCACTCGAGAACCACAGCCTGATTAACGAATTTCCTGAAATGCGTGAAAAGATTCATGTTTTAAAAACAACGGATAATCACTTTGCACGTTTATTTGCAGAATATGACGCCGTAGAGCATGAAGTGCATCGCATTGAATCGGGTGCCGAACCAACTTCCGACGAACATCTCGAAACATTAAAAAAGAAACGTTTGAAACTTAAAGACGAGCTATTTGGCATGTTGCAAAAAGCAGCTTAGTCTTTCGTTTCCTCGTCGTCGCGCAGCATACGATACGATGCGCCATCGAGGTCTTCAAATTGCCCATTCCTCATCGCCCAAAAGAACGCGGCAAGCCCTGCTCCGCCAAGTCCGAGGGCGATGGGGATAAGGTAAATCAATACATCCATTTACGCGTCCTTTCGTAAGTTCAAACGCATCGCGTTGGCGATCACCAGCAGCGACGAACTGGACATTGCAATCGCCGCAATCAGCGGCGTCACAAGGCCTGCAACGGCCATAGGGATGGCGATCACATTATAGACAATGGCCAGCACAAAATTTTGCCGTACCAGTTTCTGCGAGAATCTGGCGGTGTCGAGTGCAGTGAGCACAGGTTGCAATTGATTCCCTTGAAATACGATATCTGCTGCATTTTGCGTAATATCCATCGCGCTGGTGGGCGAGAGGGAAACGGTTGCAGAAGCGAGCGAAGGCGCATCGTTCAATCCATCCCCTACCATCATCACTTTCGCGCCGTCACGTTGCATCTGCGCGATGATTTCGGCTTTTTCTTTCGGTGTGAGGGCAGCGTGGCGGTTATCAATCCCAAGCGTTGCAGCAATGGTTTGTACGGCAGATTCGCGATCGCCTGACAATAATGAAAGTTGAATGCCCTGTGCGCGTAAATTGGCTAACACGGTTTTAGCATCCGCCCGCAGCGCATCTTCACATTGAAACCGCAGCGGGGCGCCTCCCTCCACCGCTAACCAGAGTTCGGGCAACGGCGAATCATCGGGCGGGGTGACGCCGCACCATGACGCTTTGCCGAGGCGGAGAGTGATTGCGCCGTCATGCGCCTCGATACCCTGACCCGCTACTTCTTCAACGGCCTGAAATTTTAGTAACTCGCCATGCCACGCCTGTGCGACGGCTTGCGCCAGCGGGTGTTTGCTGTGGCTTCCGAGCGATGCGGCAAGCTTTAAATCCTGCGGGTGGTATTGTTCGGGATGTAACAAACTCGGCTTGCCCAAAGTAAGCGTGCCTGTTTTGTCAAACACGGCATGGGTGATGGTCGCAAGGCGTTCCAGCGCGCTGCCGCTTTTCAGCAAAATGCCTGCGCGCATCAGCTTGCCGCTGGCGAGCACTTGTACCACGGGCACCGCCAACCCCAGCGCGCAAGGGCAAGTGATAATCAGCACCGTGGCGGCATAAAGCAATGCTTCCTGCCAATCGACATTCCCCCACAACATCCACCCTGCGAAAGTGGCGGCTGCTAAGGCATGAACGGCGGGCGTGTACCACCCCGAAATACGATCCGCGAGCGTGACATAATGCGCTTGCGATTGTTCCGCCGTTTCCATCAATTTTACGATTTCGGCAAGCAACGACCGCTCATGTGCTTTGGTCACTTTCACCGTGATCGGCGCGGAAAGATTCAGCGTTCCCGCAAAGACCTGTGCGCCGATGGTGACATTTTGCGGCAGGCTTTCGCCTGTAATTAGGCTGGTATCAATCTCTGATTCACCACTCATTATCTCGCCATCCGCGCCGATTTTTTCGCCCATCGCTACCTGCAAAACCATGCCCGATTGTATTTCAGCAAAGGGAATCTGCTGGCGGGATCCGTCCTCTTTCAGCACCGTGGCGGTGCCTGTCATCATCTGCAATAAATCCTGCGCGGCGGCGCGGGCGCGGCCTTTGGCGCGAGCCTCCAGATAGCGCCCGATGAGCAGAAAAAACAACAGCATCACACCCGAATCAAAATAGGAATGGGTGCCATGGGTCGTCGTTTCAAACAGGCTCATCATCGTGGCAAGAATCACTGCAACGGAAATCGGCACATCCATATTGGTATGCCCATTTTTGATTGCTGCCCAAGCGGAATGGTAAAACGGCAGGCCGCAATAGATAATCGCAGGGATTGCAATCGCCGCCTGAATCCAGTGAAAAAGTGTGCGGGTCGCATCGCCCATCGTTGCTACGTCACTGCCCCAGAGCGGAATCGAAATCAGCATTAAATTTGCACTGGCAAAGCCTGCCACGGCCACACAGCGCAGCAGGAATTTTTCTTCTTTTTGCGTTGAGGTTTCGGAAGTGGCGGGGTCGAAAGCGACGGCACGGTAGCCCATGCTATTGATGAGAGAGATCCATTTTTCGCCTAAATCACTCGCGCCATTCCATTCAATTTTGAGCCGTTTGGTGGAGAGATTCAGCCGCGCTGACGTTACCTCCTCCTGCTTTTTCAGTGCGCCTTCAATGATCGCCACGCAGGAAGGGCAATGCATCCCCTCAACCAATACATGCAATTCGCTCATGGGATGACAAGGCGTTGAGTTTGCTGATAATGAATACCCCGAATGATACTGTTGACCCGCACTTCCCACAGGCCTTTGGCGGGGAAGGTGACGGCGGCTTCACCTTCGTTTAATACCACCGAAAAATCCATCCCGTCTTGCGTGGGGCGCATGAAATTCGCCGTGGTTTTTTCAGGAGAAAGCGCCGCACCTGCTTTGTCTTTCACTGCAAATCTCAGCTTGCCTTCAGCATAAGCAATGGTGCTGCTCCAGCCGAGCGCGGCTTGTTTTGCTGCCGCTTCGATTGTCTGATTATACGCAATCCCTTTTTCGTAAGGGTGCTCCGTCACCAGCCCCGTATGGGTGCGAAAGGCAATGGTTATCATTACCGCATTCATCAACGCGATGACCACAAAAAACATCACAAAATACCACGGGATGATTTTATCACGAAAAGGGATCGTGCTCATTGGGTTTCACTCATAAAAAGGGTTTCCGCTTCGTTGGTAACTTTAC
>JBILIE010000007.1:0-16560 GCA_044350115.1 Rickettsiales bacterium | reverse complement strand
CGACTGTGTTTGCGGATGCGCAGCTCACGGCAGAACAAAAACGCTATCTGATCGATGTGTACACCCCTGAGCAGGCAGCGACGCTCGACCTCGCGCAGTGGCAACAGGCCTATACGGCACTCAAATCACAACAGGTTTCTGGGACAGATTTACCTCAAACTGCCAAGTTAACTGCTAAATTGGTAGGGAACTATGGTAACAACTGGGCCGAATACATCGCAGAGCCATTTGTTGCTTCAAATTTGAAAAATGCCATCACTTATCTTCCTGATAATAATGATGGGGCACTTCCTGTCAGGAACTTGGAAGAAACAAGACGTTTCCTTAATTTATGGCAAGCGGTGGAGCCATCTCCTGAAAAATTCGGCTTAGATAGCTACAACCGTCGATATGATCCCGCTTTTATCGCGAAAGTAGGGAATAAATTACCTGATGCCGCACCAGATGTCATTATTCAGGCTATTCGTGCACATTACCCCATTCAGAATCCGACTGCTGAGGAAGAACACACTGCACTTGCTGTGATGGCAGATGGTTGGAAGGTACACCCGCTTGTGTGGCCTGAAGCCGCTTCCGATCTATCAACCATGAAGAGATCTCAGCAATTGGTATCTGTTGGGATTATTGAGCAAATGGTGAAAGAGCACAATGCAGCAAAAGGCTATGGTGAGCAAATTACAATCAATACTGGCAACGGTACAGCCGCCGATAAAACGGTTTCATTAAAACAAGATGGAACGGAAGTAACCATTCTATCAGATTTACCACATGCTTGGCATACTGATTCTAATAAGGTGCAGGAATTCCAAGAGCGTTATGCAGAATCACGCAAGCTGGCCATCAAAAAACAATTGGCAACCTATGTGACAGATAGTCCACAAAATAGGTCTGAAGTTTTCGACTTGTTGCATGGAAGGGTTCTCGATTTTCCATCAGAGTTGAAAAAAGAGTTGGTAGATCGCTATACAATAGAGCAGTTGACTGAACTAAACGCACCACAAATGCATAATGTTTATACAGCGGTTCGAGGGACTGATCGTCATGAACCATGGATGCTTCACTCAGTTGATGGGCTCATCAAAGTTTTTGGTAATGGATATAAGGACTGGCTTGCCAAACAGCCGACAGATCGTAGTGCGCATGATGCGACATACTTTTTGAATACAAAAGCTACGGCAGAGGAACTGCAAGGACTCAACCAATGGCTCTTCAAGAATGTAAAATACCAAGGAAAAGACCATAAAGATGCGTATCGTGCACCCAAAGAGTTAGAGATAGTTGTTAATAACTGGGCTGGACTCTCAGCGGAAGAACGCAAGCAATCATATCATGACTTACTGGCGACATGCCGTGCGAAAAAATATAAGGGACAGCGCGATGTAGGCTTTGCTTCAGAATCAGCACGTTGGGGTATTTCGGAAAGCGATTATCCCAAATTCGAAGAAATCTATCTGCGCGGACAAAATGTACCCGAACCATTCGACAGCAAAGAAAGTTTTGAACATCATGGTTTAGTTGGAAGATTTTTGCCCCGAAACGATCCTCGTGTTGGTTATTTCGGTCAACATACAAACTGCTGTCAGCATTTAACAGGGCAAGGTAAGGCCTGTGCTGTTTCTACTATGTCAGACCCTTTCTCGCAACTTTTTGTGGTCGAACGTGATGGCAAAATTATAGCAGGATCATGGGTATGGAAATCACAACATGAATATTCGCGCCCTGAAAATCCAGAGATCAAGAAGATTTATGAAACGGTCACTTTTGACAACATTGAAGCTCTTGATCTGCCAGATGCTCAAAAAAGCGGCGTACGATCTATCTATGAAACCGTAGGAGGGCATTTAACACAATCAGGATATCGCACTGTAACGGTTGGAGGAGCCAGAAATGATATTAGCTTGGAGGGCTTAAAAAGCACTGAAGTGATTAAATTGCCCAGCTCATACACTGGCTATACCGATGCGGGGAGTACACAGTATCTTCTGGCAGAAAATGCTGAGGCTTTATCGCTAGAACACAAGCCTCGGCAGGCAGTATGGACTCGCGGTGCTATAGAAACCGATTTAACTGCATGTGAGAAGATAGCTAAATTAGTCTATCCTGCTGGATGGGATCATGTCTCTCTCCCTGGTTCAATAGAAACAGCGGGTGGTATGATTTTACAGCATGAACGTGACGGAGTGATTGGCTTTGTTGTCTGGGATAAAGAAACGGGTTATATTTCTGATATGGCTGTGCATCCTGAGCACCGACTTAAATCGGTAGTATTGCTAAAGAATTTCTTGGAACAGAGTGTGGCAGAAGGAAACAGTCAATGGTTTAGCGCTGATCTCAAGGAAGATACCTCTTATAAGCTGCTCAAGGGCATGGAAAAGCGCGGCCTTGTAGAACTGGAGGAAATGGGGCGTTCACATTATGTGGGTGATGCTCCGTGCTATAAAGTGCGTTTTCGAGCATCTCAACGTGCCATTGAGATGACGCAGACACAAGACGCAGAGATACTACCTACTGGTCGATATATTCAGCCCACTGCTGAGCGAGCACTTGCTCCAGAACAAAGTATGCAACGTGAAAGGGCAGCATTATGAGTGGATTTGCAGCAAAATTTCTTAAGCAACGCGGTGGCGGTTTGCGTTTGGTCAATGCTATCGAAAAGGGGCGTGAATGTTGGTTTGTTATTAAGGTCGATCCTGTTAAATTTTTGGAATATAGGTCGGCAATGAGCCATGAACGCATTGATTTGCACGATTACGGTCAAATCCTCGATTGTGGCTGGGGAAATGAGCCGCCGCAAGATAAAATCTATCATTGGATGAAAGAGGCGGTTTAAAAAATGGTTACAGGTTTCGCTCCCTGAGTCATTCCCTTTTTACCCCTTGAAACCGCCGTGACCCAACTACCCCCTGCTTCGTCAGGTAGTTGCGTGGATTGAGTGGGCGCAACTTTATCAGAACGTTGTCGCTCGACCATTGCCATGAAGCCTTGGCGAGTTGGTTCATCCATCGCATCCATGATGGTCATGGGGGATAAATCATCACCGAATTTCTGCACCTCTTTCAATTGTTCCTCGATCAGTGGTGTCATAAACTCTGGCTTGGTATGCTCCGCCATTTTGGCGACCAGATCTGGGTCTTTTAGCAAATCGAATGCTTGATCCTGCCGATAGATACCGCTCCACTCAAACGCTGGCGCATAATCAACTTTTTTGCCGTCTATCAACAGCGTGATTTCGCCATACGGATCATGAAATCCAATGGCCCCCACATCTCGGTGATACATCCGCCAGACGGTATTTTCATCGTCATCCATGTCACGATAAACATAGACGCCATTACCAGCACCCCGCTCCGCCGCCTCCACAAATACGGCTGGCTTGATATCGTAGAACTCATAGTCGATGGTCTTGGCCGCAAGATTTACCGCTTCTGCCACCAGAATATTGGCTGCCTCTGGTGCAACGGAATAATAGCCGTTACCATACACCTCCACTCCATTTTCCTGTAACAAGCCAACTGCTTTTTGCAGAGATGACGCCGAAAACAGGGGGGGGGTATGCATTTTCGTCAAGTCTATAATACTGCTCCAACCCGAACTGTTTTAATTCGGAGTGATAAGCGGAAGTATCGAAGCGAAATGCGATCATAACTCCATTATACCAGAGGGTTATTACAATCTCGTTAAGGAATTCTTTGTATTTAATCCACCCTCTGATAATGCCCTGCCTCCGCCTTCCTACGCTTCGCCAGCCCCTTTAGCTTGCGGCCACCCGCCCACACCCACTTCATGAGTTCGGCAGGCACATCGGCATGTTCCTCGCGGTTTACCTTGCGGCGGAGCGTGGAGCGTTGAAGCGCACCTGCGCCGAGGTTGAAGGTGAACGACACCAGCGCATCGAACTGCCCCTGCGTGAGTGGCACGCTAATCAGGCGTAGCACGGCGCGTTCTGCGACCGCCACATCCTGACGGAGCAGATCGAGGGCTTCGTCCTCGTCCACCCCATCCAGAAACTGCTCTTTGTTGGCTTCGGTAATCAGGTGGCCATAGCCGATGGTGGGATACCCCGCTGGACACATGTAAATGATCGGCGAAAAGCCCTCAAAGCGGCAAATCAGGTCAAGCCCTTGTCTGGATATGTGTCTCATTTTCCGCTCCGCAATTTGCTCATGGCGCGTTGGCCGAAGTAAAAGCTGATGATGCCTGCGAAAATTGCTTGGTCTTCCGCCGTCCATAGCAACCACGGAAGATCTGCGGAAAACTGCATTACCTTCACCAGCGCATAGAGAATGAAGAAGCTGTAAGCGATGACGGGGCGCACCGTGCCATTGAGCGCATCCACCCAGCGAATGCCCGTGTTGTATGTCCGATAAAGGGCTTGGGATTCGGCGATGTCAGCGTTCACCTGGATTTCTTCCAGCCGCTGGGAAGCCCCGAGCTTCTGCTGTTCCATTTGCATTTCAAGAATTTTAAGCTCGTGCTTGCGATCCTGCGCGTCGCGGAACAGTTTTAAGAAATCAGGAAAGGCTGCCGACAGGAAGCCGAGTAAAGAACCGAGTAGCGTAATCATAAGAACCTCCATTATTTCCAAGAAAGATGACCAGCGGCGAAGCTGAGAAAGGCCACCAAGCCCGTCCATAGGCCGCCGACTATCAAGAGGGTGCGAAGGCTCCCTTTGCCCTGATTTGCCAGTGCTGTGAGGGATTTGACTTCCTCCGCCAGCACATCGACTGTTTTGGTGAGTGTTTGGATCTGCGCGTTCATCACAGCCAGCTGTGAGCGCACATCAATATCGTCGGGTGGTGACATGGTTCCTCCTTGGGTTTTGGACATAATCCGCCTACGCCGAGGCTTCGGCGGACAAAGAAAAACCGCCTCCCAATTCTGATTTGGGGGCGGTGGTTGGTGATGGAATGAGATGGCGGGTGATTATTTCTCGATCACTTCGATATCGATGCTCTGATCGACCGTTTCCCCCGCAGAGGTGGTGATCCGATTGGTGATGCGATAAGTAACGCCCAGCACGCCCCCCGCAATTTTGATGATGGCCTGATTTTCTGTGAAAGTGGCGGCGATTTCTGTGATATCAGAAGGCACATTCCAACCCGAACTGGTGATGGTTTCCGCTCCAAGGTAGTATGCCCAATCGATACCAAAATTGACGATTTCATCGGGGTCTTTATATCTGCGTGCGATGCCCATTAGAGATACAAGTCCTGAGTGGTTAAAATGATGTGGCTGCCGATCAGATACATCCGCACGCCATTCAGTTCCGCTACCAGCGCACGGTGATGCGTGGTTTCTCCGGTAGCGGTATTTTTCTTGATGGCGTTGCGGTGAAAAAGCGTACTCTCTCCATCGGGAAGAACAGTCACGACCAGAGCTTCAGAAACGACATGGCGAGTGCCGTCCGCTTCATTCTTCAGTTCAAATTCAATAAGATTCTGCATGGTTAAATCTCGTCGTAGCTGAAGGTGATGGTTTCGGAGGGAGTCTGGCCTTGCGTGGCAGTATTCTGCACCTCCATCATACACACGGCATGATCTCCTTTCTCACCCGTGCCAGTGAACGCGCCAGCACCCAGCGATAGAGGAGCGCCGCTGGTATAGGTGAAGGCATTGACATAGCCCGTGCTGTTTGCAGGTTCGGTGGGTGTGGCATAAGCAGTCACCGCCTTTGCCCATAACAATACGCCCGCACCCAGCTCATTGGCACCATCGGTGTAGAATTTCAGGTTGGAAATCTGCACAGAAGGTGCGACGGTGACATTCAGCCGCAACCATTTCTCGAATGAGAAATCAGAACCAGAGGGTGGAATTACCAGCGGATTGTTGTTATCTACCGTGGCATTATCCGCGTTCTTAAAACGGATCGTACCGCTGGTTTTATCGGTCGCAGTGCCACCTGCGCCGTTCTTCTCTATGATTTGAACGGTTGCTACCATCTCATGCTCCTGTTGAATTTAAGGTTTAGAGAAATCCTGCTTGGTGGCATGCACCAAGCCATGCTGTTTGCCCGCGCGTGGCAGATCAGCTGCTGCCACCGTCACATTCTTGTCTTTCGGCTTCACCCGCAGATTACGGTTGCTGGCGGGCTTTACAAGATTGCGCACTTCGCCAAAGGTAAAGGCGATGACTACCCCGTCCAGCGCAGCAGTGAGCGGAATGGATGGTTTAAGTGCCAGCCCGTTTGCCTGCGCGGAAAGCGACATGGCTTTAAGCAGGGCAGCGTTTGCCGCTGACAGCGTTGCCCTATTTTTCTGCAATAGCGAATCCGCCGATGCCGCTTTATTCACCGTTTTTTGTAGTAAACTGCTCAGGCTCGTTGCAGATGCTATCGCTTTGGCCAGCGCAGCATTGACAGAGACGGTATTGATAATGTCCTGTTTGTGCAAAGCTGCGTTGATGGCCATCGTTCGCAAAATATTCTGTTGCTGCAACAAGGCATTCAAATTGGCTGTTGTATTCCTGTTTTCACTACCTTGCTGTGCAATGGGCACAGTGCCAATTTCTCTTTGTGCGCCATCGAAGAAAAAACTGCGTGCTCCGAAGCGCATTTATGCCTCTGCTAATTGAAACATTCCATGCACCGCGCCAGAAGAGGAGCCATTAGACAGCGATAACAGGCAAAGGCAGGCCGCATCGTGTATTTCGGGCGAGCAGCCATAGCCGCCGATGAAGGGATTAAGGCATCGTTGTTGCAAGGCATGCGCCTGATTAGAGACGTTTGGGATCAGCATCAGCGGCTTATAAAGCACCACCCCATAATTGCCTGCGGTGCCAGTGGAGGAGGATGGCGTGACGGATTCCACCGAGCGCACACCTGTATCATCATCCTGCAAGGGGATGGGGATAAACCTGCTGGCGGCATTGTCATTGGTTGCGCCGATGACTACGGGCTTGCTGATGCGGCCTGCGATTCCTGCCTGATTGGTGTAGGAGAGCGTCACCGTCTGAGCAAGCGCACCCAGCGCAGCGTATATCTCCAGCCCTGCCATCACACCCACCCCATCGGTGTAGCGTGTCAGTGCCGCTGTCGGAAGATTCGTCGTCTGTTCTGCCGTAGCCGTGCCAGACAAACCGCCCTGATGCGACAGCCGATCAATCAACATCAATGAAGTGAACGCATTGGCAGAATTTGCCAGCTCCAACTGCGCTACATAATAGGCCTTGGTCAGGCTGGTGAGCTTGGGTTCACTCAGTAACGCACCCACCGTATCCGCATCGCAAAGGCTGGGTGTGGTGGGGATGGCTCCCGCATCCGGGGCGACGGTCCACAGGCTCATCCAGCGCGTCGCATTTACGGTGAGGGTGTTTTTGCTGAAGGCATAAGGCTTGCCTTGTTCAATAGAGGCTTTGAGCGCCTGATAATCGGTAAAAGCCATGATTATCTCTCCGCAAATCCCGCCGCAAACATCAGCTGTGGCGCAGTAGTGCTATTGGCCATGAATGCAAGGGCGATGCAGGCATTGGTGTCTATTTTGGGAAGTCCCGGCAGCCCTGTCACATAATCGCGCCAGAAGCCTGTTCCCGCAGCGGGGGCGATTCCCAACCCTATGGGTTTGGCGAGGGTCACGCCAAAATTACCTGCCGTGCCTGTGCTGGCAGCAAGGGTGACAGAAGCGATTTCCTGTACACCGATATCACCATCCTGCAACGGCAGCATGATCAGACGTTGTGCCTCTCGATTTCCCGTTGCCCCAATCGCCACCGCCTTGGTGGTGCGTCCTGATATTCCCGACTCATTGGTGTAAGAAGCGGTGAGTGTGGTTGCCGTGGTGCCAATCGCGGTATAAATCTCAATCCATATCTGGTTGCCGATACCGCCTGTGTTGCGGGTGAGTGTACCGCCAACACTCTGCGCGGTGGTTACAATGCCAGATAATCCACCATTATGCAGCAGTCGATCATACAGCATCAAGGCGCCGGGCGCGTTGGTAATCATGCCGTTACCGAGCAGCCATTTCTCACGGCTACCTGAGGGATTGGCTTGCAGTAACCCGCCACGGCTGGTGTTGTTGGGAATTTCAGTGGCGGCAGGCTGCACGCCCGATCCGCCCATGCTAGAATTATACCGCCAGAGTGATGTCCATTTTCCTGCGACGGTGCCATTCGCCGCCGCACCATCCACCCGATTGTCAATCCATGCAAAGATGTTCTCAGGATTACCAGAGTTGCCACCCGTCATGCGGTTGATGATTTCGCTTAAATCTGAAAATGCGGTCATCTCTATCTCCTTACCATGTCCACGGGCCGCGAGGTTTGAGGTATTGCAGGGTGGTGCGGATCACGCCGCCCGTAAAATTGCTGCCATTGGCCGTGAGGCGGATGGCGGTGTTGGCGTAATAGGCCAGCGGGCTGGTGATGCCGATATTGGTGGAATCGAGCGCGATGCCGATCAGGTTGCCATAGCGCGTGGTATCGCCCACCACCCCGATGCCGAAAGAGGTCGCGCCGGTGATTGCCGTCATCACGCGCACATTGACCGCCAGCGCAATGGCGCGGTCGGGAATCTGGATAGTGGTATCCTTGAACGCGCCGGTATTGACGGTCACATCCTCGGTTTTGTGCTCCACCCGCAGATATTCGCCAGTTTCCTTGAGCAGCAAGCCTTCCGACACCCAGTTTGTGCCGTCGAACATGACATATTCGTCGGTGGTTTCATTCCACAGCCGCAGCCGCTTGAAGGGAGCTACAAAGAACCAGCCCCCGCCATCCGCTGCCTGAGCAATCTGGCTTGCTTTCCCCGCCCAGGCTCCTGTGGGCGAAGCACCCACCACCCAGCATTGCCCGACCGTCGGGCTGCCAGGAGGTGTGTTCAATCCCACCTCCTGCGCGACCGCCTGAATCAGCACATCAAGGATATTCAGTGCATCGTTATGCGTGACTTCCTTCTGTGACTGCGATTGCAGAATATAGGGCAGCAGTAAGCGTCCGCTGGTATTGGGCATTGGAGGTTCCTTTGGTTATAAGATTAAAGGGTAGCTATGCCTGCATTCCCGCGCCCCACCGCAGCGGAAAGCTGGTAGACCTTCACGCTGATGCTGCTTTGCACCGAGCCGAAGTCCGTCACCTGTTGCGCGGTAGTGTAAAGAGTCGTAGGCGAAGTGAGGCCGGTGATGGTACGCTTCACTGTCACGCCCTGCATGATGTCCACCTCGTAGCGTTCCGATTCCTCGGCAAGCGGAATATCCACCGCGTCTCGCCAATCGCCGCCAATGCGTGTGCGTCGTTTCCAACTGATGGTAAGGTCGCCACCTGTATTGCGGCTACCCACGATATGCACTGGCGCATAGGGCTTTAAGGCTCTTGCCGTGTAGGTGAAATCCTGCGCGGTGGTTGCTCCGAGCGTGGAGCCCAGCGTTACCGGCTTAAACTTTTTGCTGATGCCCCAGCCGGAAGAGGCCATGAGTTCCCGCGCCAGGGCGTTGGTGAGCAAAATAAACCGTTCGCCTGCCGCATGTCCGCCCACCGCCCATTCCGTGCCGAGCCTGCCGCGAAGCAGGCGCGAGAGGCGGTATTGGTTCTCGCCAATCAGCGTGGCGGTTTGAAACTGCAGCACTTCTTCGCCGAGGATGCAGACATTGCCGCCATTGAGTACCGCGATATCGGCAACGCTCTGCAACTGGCCGAAAGTCAGCAGCACCTCAATGCTACCCGTCACATCCCAGCCATAGATCGTGCCGGCAGGCAAGACCGTCAATGCGGCACCGATGGTTGCCTGCGCGGTGAGCGCCTGCATCAGCGCATAATTCGCGCCACCATCGTCGGAGCGGTAAATCGCCGATCCCGTCCAGTCTCCTCCCAGGCCCACCACACCGTAGCGCAGATAAGCCTCGGTGATGCCATCGGTGGGAAATGCGGGAAGATCGAGCAGCTCTAACCGCGTCGCCGATACGCTGGTGGGGGACTGAATCGCGGGCGTTCCGCTGCCAGCCGGATTATAGAAATCGTAGGATGATACATCTTCTGCTATCGCAGAGATTTCCTGCATACCGTTGCGTACCAACTTCGAACCGGTGATCCGCATGAGATAGGCGGCACCATCCTTCGTGACGGTGATGACATCGGTCGGCTCCAGCAAAGCGTATTTCGGCGGCAGGGTGAGCTGATATTGCACACGCCCCACCCAGGCGTTATAAAGCGTCACATCCGCCACCACCTTGGCCTCCTGATCGGACAGCACGATGGGTAGATTCACCGTCACATAATCGACGGCCTTCACTGTTTGGCGCTGCGAGGACTGCGTACCGGCCTGATAATCGGCAATGCGGCTCAGGTAAATCACATCCACCTGACGCGGCAGCTCCAGCTCCTGCGTGCGGGTGATGGCAAAGGCATCCTGCGTATTGTCCACTGCCACCAGCTCGGTAACATCGACCGTGGTGCTGGAGATTTTCCCCCGCTTGATGAATTTCAGCAGCCCGTCCGATTCCACGCAGTCGAAGAAATAGGCCGCCGCCAACTGCTCCAGGCAGCCGCGCACCGTCTGGCGGCTGTTGATAATATAGCCGCTCACGATATCGGTGAGCCTTGTCACATCGTACATGCTGCTGTCATAACCAACGCGCCGCAGCAGATCGGCGACGATCTGGCCGAGATTGGAAAGCCCCAGCTTGCCCTGAATCCAATGGCCGGTTTTCCAGTTGCCGCCATCCGACCAGACACTCAGCAGATCCGGCCAGAAGGGAAAAGGCCGCGCATCCCATGTCCAGACGAATTTGCGCGGGATAAAGTTGGCCTCCAACGCGTTCTGATCATCCAGGTAATCAATGGAGGCTTCCAACGCCGTGCGTTGCGCCAGAAAATCCACCCGCGCACGCGAACCGCGAGGATAGAAGCTCTCCACCGAATCGGGATCGACGAAGACGTTTGGCTGGTTGGCGCAGCCATCGACCGAAGGAAAACCCAGCTCAGAAAACCAGAGAGGTTTCATTTTGGCCGTCCAAGCCGTGCCGCTGGCATCGGGGTTGGTGTGGGTGCTGTTCCACCAGTGCTTTACGTTCTTCCAGGCGTAAGTGGCGCCGGAATAGAACACTTTATTCAAACGGGTGACAGGATCGCTGTAATAGTAATCCCAGCCTTCGTCTTTCGACCAGCCGTCATAAATTTTCTGGTAATCAATCTGCGGCTGCGGCAGGTCAGGAGTGAGCGGGAAATAACAATCAATCGCCACCACGTCGATATTGCTATCCGACCACAGCGGATCGAGATGGTACCAGCCGTTCACTGAATGGTATTCACTCCAGTCGCCGCCATAGATCACCTTCACCCCGGAACCGACAGCGGATTTGACGCTGGCAGCGAGGCTTTTAAGCTGCGTCACGGCAGGAAACACGCCGGGGCTGCTCATATAGGTGGTAAGCCCCACCAGTTCGGAGCCGATCATGAAGGCGTCGATGTTGTTTTTGAGCAGTACGCCACCGACATTCAGGCTGGCATAATGGTTGATGAATGCATTATAGCCATTGCTGCGGGTGAAGAAGTTATTCGCATCCGTCGCGTTGGTGGGCGTGATGCGCCCGCGCCAGGGCTTGCTGATCGGCGTGATGGTATCCACCTGCACCATCGGATAAAACAGAATCTTATAGCCTCGGCTTTTCAGTTCCTGGCATAGGCGCATGATGCTTTTATCGGTCGGTGTGCCACCGAAAGTGGGCGAACCATCGCCCAATAACAGAATCAGGTGGGCAGTAGCACGGGTAAATCCTGCCACCGCCCAATCATCGGGCGTCACCCGTGCACCCTGATCATTAAACTCCACCGCTGGCTTGATGACACAGACGGCAGGGTCGACGGAATCGGAAAACCAGTTTACCACTACCGATACCCATTCCACATTAGGCAAGGTGGCTTTGAGGCTATCCAGCGCGACGAAGCAATCCGCTTTGCTGTTCAGGTTGTTCAGATTCAGCTTGGTGGCTTTGCCGCCCTGCACAAAATTACCGGCCACATCCTCCTGGCCTGTGGTTTTTTCCTGCACCACCGTGTCATAGACATATTCGCCCGCGCCGGGGATCAAGGTGATGTCGGTGATTTTATCTTCCAGATCGAAAGGCTTTTTAAGTGTGCGACGCACCTCGAACGTAAAGTTGGGGATGCGGTTTCCATAATTCGCCAGCGGAAAATCCTTAATCACCACATAGGCCAGCCCTCGATAGGCCGGTATCTGTCCTGCCGGATAAAAGGAGGAAATAAAGGTATCCGGCAGCTGCGCTTCATCACCCAGATAGAGGCTATAGCTGCCTTGCGTCAGATCGAGCGGTTTGCTATCCGCCCATGCGCGCACCAGTTCGGTAATCGGCCCCTCGCAAATGGCGATGGCAAGGCTGACGCTGTAACTGTAGCTGGTTGTCGTGGTTTCCACGCCACCGCCACCGCCCTTACCGCCACCAGAGGATTGTGTGGTGGTGGTTACGCTTTCTTTGATGGGGCGCGACCAGATCACATTTCCGGCGATGCGGTTATTGCCATAAACAATTGGAATGGCTTTCCCATAAGTGGAAAACTGCACCATCAGGTCAGTCAGGCGCGAACCTTCCTGATTGATGCGCGTCTTGCCGCCGCCGAAAATCGCGCGGTCGACGAAGCCGCCCATATAGCCGCCGACACCTCCGGCCACAGCGGCGAGAAAGGTTCCCGCACCAAGCGAGGCGGCGGCGGAACTGGCTGCGGCGGCTAAAACAATGGATGCCATCTGAATGTCTTTCGTTTTTTGATGTACACTTGCTTCGCAGTGGCAATCAGGCTTTCATCAAGCCTGATTGCGCTGTGTTTCAGGAAGGCGAAACACAGCCACCAGCCGTTGTTTCCACTCTTCATCCAGGCGGTGCTCCACCACGCACCGTGCCTGCGCGTAACAATGAATCATGCCGAGTGTGCCATCCTCCTCGGTAAGGATGGCCAGATGCTGCGGATTATCGCCCATCGCAAAAAGTGCAAGATCACCCGCCTGCGCTTCCACCACCGGCACTTCATCCAGCAATGCGGCTATTTTCTGTGTCAGATATGCCCCATCCGGTTCTCTGGAATAACTCACCTCGTCATAACCGGCGAGCCGCTGGCCGTGCCTGTCTCTCAAGCCTAGCTCATCCACCACGCCGATGATCAGGCCGAGGCAATCGCAGCCCACACGCTTCAATCGCGCCTGATGGTGAAACGGCGTACCAAGCCATGTGCGGGCTTGATTTACAATAAAATGTTGCACGGTATCAGGCATATCTCTATTACACTGGCATGGTTTGTGATTGACATTTAACTGTGCCTATGGCATAGTGTGGGGGGTGGAGTATGAGCGTTATCGCAATTGTTGAATTGTCGTCTTTCTCCAAAAGGGCGGCAAAAATACTGGATAAAGAAGAAGTTGATGCATTGCGCGCCTATCTTCTTCAGCATCCCGATAAGGGCGATGTTATTCCTGGCACCGGCGGTGTCCGCAAATTGCGGTGGGCAGCCAGTGGCAGGGGTAAACGCGGTGGCGCTCGTGTGATTTATTTTTACCATGTGGTAGGTACGAAGATTTATCTGATGGCCTGCTACACGAAGAACGAACAAGACGACATCAGGCCAGAGGTGAAAAAGCAAATGACGGCCTTTGTTACGCAAATCAAAAAAGGAATATGATATGGCCAGACCGAAAAGAACTACCGCTCCATTAAACGAGTTGGAGAAAGATTTACTTGAGGCAGCAGCAGAAATGCTTGCCCATTCGCGTGGTGAAATTGAATTACCTACCTACTACTACACCGTCCCCGAAGAGGTGAATGTGAAAGAAATCCGTACCAACCTGCATCTAACGCAAGAGCAATTCGCCCATTTTATCGGTGCAAGCGTCCATGCTGTGCGCCACTGGGAAAACAAGCGGCGCACGCCTGATGGTACAGCGCGTACACTACTGCATGTTCTCCAATATAATCCTCGCGCTGTGTTAGATGCACTCGGACAACCCACTACTTAACCCCTCTGCAAATCATTCGCGGTTGCTGCCGTGGCGAGTAGCTTATCCATTCCCGGCACATGCGGCTCGCCACGGAAGTTCACCGCGTTGTTGAACTTGGTGAAACAGGTGTTGAAGGTTTTGTCGCATCCGGCGATGGCGTTGAAGGTATCGCCCACCGTTATCGTATTCGGCATGGGCAGCACCAGCGTGAACTGCTTGTTCGAGAATTCCTTAATCTCCATATGCCGCCCCGCATTTGCGCCGGTGAGCCAGACCACTTCGCCGCTGGAGAAATACCCCGCCGCCTGCGTCATGGCGTTGCTGATAAACACTTGCCTGCTGGTCACGGTATTGACCATGCCGCCCACCGTAAAACCTGCCAGATTCACTTTGCAGCGCGTATCGCCGAACACGGCGCGGCAGGTGGGGCTGTAAAGATCGCCGATATTCTGCTGCAGTTTCTGCGCGAGGCCACGCACTTCGGCAACGAACTGGCCATTTTTGACGCTCACTTCGCCCAGCCAGCCGCGCCGATGCGTGATAATACCCTGCGAGAGATCGCTGACATTCACCATGAATATCTCGATCTCGGCGAAGTCGTATTTACCCGCCATGATATCGGCCTCGGTGATGGCGGTGCTGTCGAGTATTCCTGCCACATCGAGGTTGTCGACCGAGAATCTATCCTTGGTTTCGATGCTGGTGGGCGAAAAGCCGGTGGCCGCTTTGTAAAGCTGGCTGGCGATAGTGAGATCGGCGGTATGATCGGTGAATCCGAAGACCGCACCACTTACCAGTGTCAGTTTCCAGCAGATGGCAAGGCTGGTGACTTCGCCCGCCAGATGCGCGGTCAGGCCTGCGGAGGCGGTTCTCATAGCCGAATCTCCACGATGGGAATCGCATCCCATATGAAAATCCCCGGCCCATCGGCGCGAACGGAAAGCGTATCAGTATCGAAGCGCGCCGGTGTGTCGAACTCAAAATCCGCACTCACTATCACGCCCGCTCCAGGCGCGGCAGCAAAACTCACGATGCCGGTGGTATGATCGATGCTGAAGCCGGAGGATTGCAGGATGGAATTGAGGTAGATTTTCACCGTGCTGGAGACAGGTTTTTTGATCTCGCGGCTGTAACTGTAACCACCGCTGCTGTAGAGCTTCACCAGTTGAAATGTCGTCTGCGATCCGTTGCCTAGCCCAAGATTCTGCGCCACACCCTGATAGTCGCTCCAATCCTTGAAACGGAAGCCGTAAGCCTTGCCGTAGCGCGCGCGAAAGAATGCCTGCAATGCCGCCATGTCTGCCTGATTTTTTAAGCCTGTCGAGACATCCCACCGCCCTCGCGATTTAAGCCAGTTGATATTGCGCTGCTCAAATCCTGCGAAGGTAGTGGTGATGCTGGTGTTGAACTCCGCACCGCCCGATGCGCCATAAGCGATCTTCGGCGGAAACTGCACTTCGTGAAAGACGGGCATCAGTTGTTCCTCACTCTGAATCGTTGCATCTGTCCGGCAAATTTGCTCATGATCTGCCCCTGACTATCCATGAAGCTCTGTGCGTTCGGCGTGGCGATGTTGAAGGTGATATTCATGCCACCGGCCTTGCTGGTTTTTGGCAGCACCGTTTCCCCGCGCTGCAGAATGGCGGGAAATTCATCTGGCATCAGGCCGCTATGCAGTCGCGGCGCACCGGCAAATACATGCGAAGGCACGGCGCGGCGCTCGGTACTGGAGGCACCCACCACGCCGCCGTCATGGAAAATGCTGCCGAAGATGCTACCGAAAATATCGCCGCCGCTGCCCTTGACGATATCGCCCAGCGCGCCTGCGATGGGGGCGGTGATCTGCTGGCGAATAAACATGCGTAGGATATCCTGCTCCAGCGATTGAATGAGATCGCCGATTTTGCCGAAGGAGATCTCGCCGGAAGAAACCATCTCCACCAGCGTATCCTCCACCTTGCGGGCGGCGCTGCCGAATAACTCCTCGGCGTTTTTGGCGGCGTTGGTGGCCTCATCGGCATAGCGCTTGAGCGCGCGTGTGGCACCATCCTCCCATTTATCGCTGTCGAGCAGCGATTTATCGTAAATCTCCTTGAGTTTTACCTTATAGATCTGCTCGATCTGTTCGAGATAACGCTGATTTGCTTCACTGGCATCGCCGAGATCATAGATCAGTTTTTCCTTCCATTGATCGAGTGCCTCCTTGGCAACATCGTAGCCGGTACTGGTCTCCAGTATCGCCTGCGTGATCTGCTCGATGGCCTTGGCACGGCTTTTACCGGCTTCTTTGGCCCGTTTTTCGGCCTCCTCCAGATCGTAGAGCGATCCGGCCAGTTCGGTCACGCGGTCACGATATTCCCTGGTGGCACTGGCACTGAGCTTATCCAGTTCCGCCTGCACAAAACGGGCGCGCGGATCGGCGATTCCTTCCAGCTCCAGCCGTTTTTCTAGCGTGGCGATGACTTTCTTATTGGCCTCGGCCAGCTGGAGGGCTGGCTTGGCGGCTTCCGCATCGAGCTTGGCGAGTTTGGCGCGGGTGCTGGCATCGACGGATTCAAGCGCGCTGCGTGCGGCATCGGAATTCCGGCTGTCCTTAAACAGCCCCTCGATACGCTTTTTCGCTGCCGT
>JBILIE010000131.1:0-5187 GCA_044350115.1 Rickettsiales bacterium | reverse complement strand
AATGGTTTCGCCGCCGATGCTGAGTTGGCCTTCCAGCACTTTCACTTTTGCGCCTTTGGGTAAATACACATCAACGCGGCTACCAAAGCGGATAAGGCCATAGCGTTCACCTGCAACAACTTCTTGGCCTTTTTCCAAATCACACAGAATACGGCGTGCAACAAGGCCAGCAATCTGAATCAAACCAAAACGGCCTTTGCTGTTTTCAAGCGTGATCATCTGGCGTTCGTTTTCGTCGCTGGCTTTATCGAGTTCGGCATTCATGAATTTACCTGCAACATAGTTATGCACCACAACTTTGCCGCTTACGGGAACGCGGTTGACATGCACGTTGAATACGTTGAGGAACACGCTGATGCGCGTGAGCGGCGCATCGCCCAGCTCTAATTCTGCAGGGGGAACCATTTCCACAATACGTTGCACAAGGCCATCCGCAGGGCTAATCACAAGGTGGTCACCTTGCGGAGTCACACGCTCAGGATCACGGAAGAAGTAGCAGACATAAAGTGTCAGCACCACGCCCACCCAGCCCAAAGTGCAGCTAAAGGTAAAGAAAATAGCCGCTGCCACTGCTGCAATTGCAATAAATTTGTGCCCATCAGCATGAATCGGCGTGAGGCCATTTTTGATGGATTGGTAAACGTCTTGAAGGTGGTTGCTCATTAGATTTCCTATAGTGTGTTTTAATTAGGTTGGCGATGTGAATAGCCCAGTTTGATCGCAAAAGCAAAACATGTAGTTTTATTATTGTTGTTGAGTGGGTTGTTGGCCTAGGCGATCGATAATTGCTTCTGCATAAGCGGCAGTTCCCAGCTCTGCTGGAAGTATATTATCTTCTTGTGCCTTTAGCCACGCATGGTGAATGAGGGTGGCAGTTTCCTGCTGATCCACATGCTGCAAAAGCAAAATAGCAGCATGAATAAGGCCAGAGGGATCTGCTATATTTTGTTCGGCAATATCGAGCGCAGCACCGTGATTAGCCTCAAAAACCGTGAGTGTCTCGCCGCTGCGTTTCACCGCATGGGCATAGGTTGGTAAGGCCTCGCCAGATTGCTGCAATATAGTTTCGCTAAGTGGGATTTCTGCACTGAGAGCCTCCAGAAAATTATCGTAACTGAAGCCTTCAGGGGTGGTGATGGGTGCTTTAAACAGAATTTTCGTGCGCCGTAGTGATTCCCATGCATCGGCGGGAATGCCTGTGCTGCCGCCGCGTTTGAAGACTTCCGCGCCGATTTCAATGACGTTGATTTGTAATTGTGCTTCGGCTTCTTGCAGAATACGCAACGTCGCGTCCATCACCTCTGGGCCGATACCATCGCCATAAGCAAGTGTAATAGGGGTGGCGGGCATTAGAGACCCTCTTTACAATGTTGCGTAATCATCAAAAATGTCATACAATGATTGCATAAACTACAAATAGGACATTGTCATGCTTTCTGTTCGACTCCCCGAAAATATGGATGCCCAATTGGCAAAATTATGCGCTGTTACAAAACGTTCGCGAAGTTTTTATGTGAAAGAAGCTCTGCGAATGTATCTAGAGGATATGGAGGATACTTATATTGCGTTAGAGCGTTTAGCCGATCCCCACGCAAAATATTATACCAATAAGGAAGTGAAAGCGTTTATCGAAGCAATGCCCGACGATGAGTGATTATCATGTAACTTGGAACGAAAAGGCACTGATCGAACTTGCTCGCCTTGGTAAAAGCGAATCTCGGCGTATTGAAAACAAGGTCAATTCACATCTGGCAAAAGCACCACGAGAGTTAGGTGCGCAGATGCAAGGCAGCTTTGCAGGTTTATACAGGTATCGGGTAGGTGATTACCGTGTGGTTTACGATATTAGAGAGCTGGAAGTCATCATTGTGATCGTGCGTGTGGGGCACCGTAAAGAAGTGTATGACGTTTAAGCCGCGCTGCTGAATTTCTGTTTGAGCGTCTCGGCGAGAATAGACAGTGCATCGCCGATTTTGCTACCATCGGGGCCGCCACCTTGGGCGAATTCTGGCTTGCCACCGCCGCCCGCACCACCGACAACAGGCGTTGCAATGCGAATCAACTCAGCTGAATCGGCGCCAGAATCTTTGGAGGCGGCAATCACAATTGCGGCTTTACCGTCGGAATTACTGCCGATAGCTACTACACCTTTACCAATTTTTGTGAGCATTTCGTTGGCGATGCCGCGCAGATCTTTCGCGTCGATACCTTCAAGCGCTTTGCTGGCAAAGGTAAGGTTTCCAATAGTGGTTTGCTCGAATGCGGCGTTGCCACCACTTCCGCCCATGGCAATTTTTTTCTTTGCATCGACGAGTTCTTTTTCCAGTTTTTTCTTTTCGTTTTGCAATAGGGTAATACGATCAGGCAACTCGCTTACTGGGATTTTTAAATCAAGCGCGAGGTTGGAAAGTGTTTTATTGCGGTCTGCTAAATAGGCAAATGCGCCATCACGCGTTACTGCTTCAATGCGGCGCACACCTGCTGCCACAGCGGCTTCACTCGTGATTTTGAACAGTCCAATATCGCCTGTGCGGACAACGTGAGTGCCGCCGCATAATTCTACAGAATAGTTCCCTGCGCCCATGCTTAGCACACGCACTTCATCGCCATATTTCTCGCCAAACATAGCAGTTGCGCCTGCATCAATGGCTTTATCGGTTGGCATAATGCGCGTTTCTACCGCAGAATTTTGCCAGATAATTGCGTTTACTTCTGCTTCAACCATTGCCATTTCTTCTGCGGTCATGGCTTTGGGGTGGCTAATGTCAAAACGCAGACGCTCAGGCGAAACTTCTGACCCTTTTTGGCTGATATGCGCGCCGAGCACTTTTTTGAGTGCGGCATTGAGAATATGCGTCGCGGAGTGATTGGCGCGGATTTTGGCGCGGCGTTCAGTATCAATCTGCAACGCAACTTCGTCACCTTTTTTAAGGGAGCCAAGGAGTTTTAATTTATGCACATGCAGGCCATCGGCGGGTTTGGTCGTATCCAAAACTTCGGCCACTTGCTTGCCATTTTTAAGGAACCAGCCAGTGTCGCCTTGTTGGCCGCCCGATTCGCCATAGAAAGGTGTTTGGTTGGTGATGACAGAAACTTCCGCTCCTGCAGCGGCTTCCGCCACTTCGGCATCGCCTTGGATGATAGCGAGAATATTGCCGCTGGCGGTATCTTGCGTGTAACCCAAAAACTCAGTCGCGCCGAGTTTATCGCGCAGTTCTAACCAAATCTTTTTGGTGGCAGCATCACCTGAACCACTCCATGCGGCGCGCGCGCGGGTTTTTTGTTCTTCCATCGCGGCGTTGAAGCCGTCCACATCCACCGTCATGCCTTTGCCGCGCAGAATGTCCTGCGTGAGATCAAGCGGAAAGCCGAAGGTGTCGTAGAGTTTGAAGGCGGTTTCGCCAGCGAGTTGTTTGGTTGATGGTTGGTGGTTGATGGAGTCTTCCAGCAATCCCAAACCGCGTTCCAGCGTCACTTTGAAGCGTTCTTCCTCGAGCCGTAAATTCTCGGTCAGCAGGGCTTCTGCGCGGGTGAGTTCGGGGTAAGCCCCGCCCATTTCCGCCAGCAGTGAAGGTACAAGGCGGTGCATGAGTGGCTCGCGTGCGCCCAGCATATGGGCATGACGCATAGCGCGGCGCATAATGCGGCGCAGCACATAGCCACGGCCTTCATTGCTCGGTAATACGCCATCTGCCATCAGGAAGCAGCTTGCGCGCAAGTGATCGGCGATAACGCGGTGGCTGGCGCGTTTTTCGCCTTCAGCCTTGGTTTTGGTGAGTTCTTCGGAGGCACGAATGAGGTTGCGAAATAAATCAATATCGTAATTCTCATGCACACCTTGCAGCACAGCGGAGAGTCGCTCCAGCCCCATGCCTGTATCAATACTTGGCTTGGGTAGTGGAACATCTTCCCCTGAAGGCTGGCGGTCGAATTGCATGAAAACAAGATTCCAGATTTCAATAAACCGATCGCCGTCTTCGTCAGGGCTACCCGGAGGGCCACCGAAAATGCCCTCGCCGTGATCGTAGAAAATCTCAGAACAAGGGCCGCAAGGGCCAGTATCGCCCATCTGCCAGAAGTTGTCTTTGGTGGCGATGCGGATGATTTTGTGATCAGGGAAGCCCGCAATTTTTTTCCACAAATTGAATGCTTCGTCGTCCGTATGATACACCGTGGCGAGCATTTTATCGGGGTTGAGGCCATATACTTTTGTCAGCAATTCCCACGCATGAGAGATGGCTTGCTCTTTAAAATAATCGCCGAAAGAGAAGTTGCCGAGCATCTCGAAAAAAGTGTGGTGGCGGGCAGTATAGCCGACATTATCGAGGTCGTTATGCTTGCCGCCTGCGCGCACGCATTTTTGGCTGGTGGCAGCGCGGGGTGCTTTGGCGGCCTCCATACCTGTGAATACGTTTTTAAACTGGTTCATCCCCGCATTGGAGAACATCAGCGTTGGATCCTGCTGCGGAACCAACGAGGAGGAGGGGAGAACAAGGTGATCCTTCGATGCGAAGAAATCGAGAAAGGTTTTGCGAGTATCGTTTACACTGGTCATAGACACGCATTTTTAGCGGCTTTAAGGCAGCGATGCAAGCCCGCAAAAATGATTTGAACTAGATGCTAATACTCTTTAAGAACCAGCTATGCGCTTTATTTATTTGTTTTCTGCCTTGATGTTGCTTGCCGCTTGCGGCGAGGAAGCATTTGTGGCCTCTGCACCGTGGAAAGAAACCGATAAAAAACTCACCTGTGAGCAGTTGCAGCTTGAGATGAATGATGCACGTTATTGGCAAGGCGTGGCAGAGGGAAAAAAGAAAATGAAAGTGATGGATGTGCTGTGGCTTCCTGGTTATTTCGGCACAGTGCAAAATGCAAATGAAGCCATCGGCGCGACGACTGCTCGCCTCAATTATCTCGGCAATATCTATAAAATCAAGAAATGTGATAATCCCTATCAGCAAGTGCAGTAGCCTCTTTTGAGGGGGGATACCCTGCCGAGCTTTGCTCTCCACCACGCTTTTCGCCTCGCCTTGCTTGGTTCAGGAGGGCTTCAAATCCAAGAACGTGAAACGATTGCGGGTGAAGCGGGCGGTGTGTAGTGCTTGTGTGAAGGCAGTATCTGACCAGCCTAAATCCTGTGGATGGATTTTGCAATTAATTGATTCAAATAATAATTTAAGATCGTTG
>JBILIE010000130.1:0-5195 GCA_044350115.1 Rickettsiales bacterium | reverse complement strand
TGCACTGTTCTTCTCGTTACCATAGACTGGCTCCAGTGCCGTATAGGCCTGTTGCCACTGCGCGAGGTCGAGCGTCGCTGCCTGCTCAGGGGTATACACATCGATCAGATAGCGTTTTTGTTCTGCCGTGAGCTGCGCATCCGCAAACACAGTCGGATAGGTGAGCAATTTTGCTGCCTGACGTGCTGCACTGTTCTTCTCGTTACCATAGACTGGCTCCAGTGCCGTATAGGCCTGTTGCCACTGCGCGAGGTCGAGCGTCGCTGCCTGCTCAGGGGTATACACATCGATCAGATAGCGTTTTTGTTCAAATGTTAAAGCGTCGTTTAACAGAACATTCGGAGATTGAGCTAGCTTTAGAGCCTCGCGTGCTGCCTCGGTTTGCTCATACGAACTGCGCAAAGGTAAAATACGCTCATATGCTTCTTGCCAGTGGCTTAGATTGATGCTTCCAGATTGTTCAGGGGTGGCAACCTCAATCAGCGTTTTCTTTTGACTTGGTAAAAGATTTTTGTCGGAGAATACGGTTTCATGAGTCAGCAGTTGTGCAGCTTTTTTTGCCGCATCATTCTTGTAATAATCACTAAAAAGTGGCTCTAGATCAATGTATGCAGACTGCCATTGGAGAGGATCTACCCCCCCCCAAGAGCTTCCTCTGGCGTGTAAGCATTCATGAATAGCATTTTCTGACGGGCAGTCAGTGCAGCAAGCTGATTAATTGAGGGATACGCAGAAGCGTCCATCGGCAGATTACTGCTATATTCATGGGCATTTCTTGCTGCATCATAGCTTTGCAGATGCTGCTGGAAGTCAATTGCCAACATTTCTGTCAGTGGCATCTTTGAAAATTGAGTGATCTCATCTTGACTTAATCTTACTGGATTAGCCAGCAGTACCGCCAACTCTAATCTGTTGTATTCTGAATCTTTGACGTATTCGCTGATTTGCGTTTGAAGAGGCAGAGATTGAGATGAAGAAAAACGCTCCCTAAATTGCGCAATCAAAGATGTGTTGGTATGCCATTCAGATAATTCTGTAGATTGTAGGCTCCGCGCTTTCTCGTCGCTGTTTTTGAAGCGCACTCTAACGGTATCTGGAGATTCGGCATTCAGCAATTCAACATGTGCACCTGAATAGCGTTTGTAGTAGTAGTCTTCGTCATTATCATTCGATACCCCCTGTTCCTGTGCCATCTTCTCTAATATGCCAACGGCCACAAGTTTCTGCGCAGGTGACATGGCAGTGACTTCAGATGCCATTTCAGGCCACACAAGAGGGTGTATCGCCCACCCCTCTGTCATGCGTGCTTGGTGTTCTAAATCTTGATCTGATTTGGGATTTCTTACGGGATAATCAGCACGCAGTGCAAGACGCAGTGTTTCCAAATCAACTTGATTTACTTGGGGTGTTAACCCTAACAAATCATAGGGGTTAACGTCAGGCCCAGCCACATAATGACCTCGGCGCCCCCAATCTTCATAAACCATATTGCTGAATTTTCCTGGCTCATCGGCGGTCGCTTCCAATATCCGCACAAAGTCTTTACCGTGCTGAATGTCAGCAAATAATTTATGCTTTCTGTCGGGCATAAATCGCAGTGCATTATCAAGATTTTGACTTACCAAGGGTTGTTCCAACCACTGCTGCCATTCTGAACCAAAATTTGCTACTAATTTGGCAGCATATCCAGGGGCTTTCTCTCTATAGTAACCTAACTTTTCACCAATCGCCGTTTCAGCAGCTTTCCATGCTTCAAAATCAAAATCCATCAGGCTGTTTGCAGGAACATTATTGACTAGTGTAGTGACTGCCTCACTATCAAGCTCTCGTTCGTTATGGAACAAATCAAGCACACGACGACGATTGCCCTTGCTGTCTTTCATGTATTTTTCGAGAGCAGCCTCTCTACCAAGGCAAAGTGCTTGATTCAACTCACCCCAAAAAGCCTCGCGCACATCCTTTTGTGATTCCCAGCCAGCACGCCCCCATTTTCCTGAAAATCTTTCATTTTCTGGATAGTTAAAGCGAACCTGCCCATCGTCTTCGTAAGAATAGCTGACTCCTAAATCGCGTGCCTTTTGTTCAAAGATACCAGCTGCCACCATGCGTTTCCAGGGCTCCATTCGCCCAACACGCACAGCCTCTTTTTTAGGTATTAGAGGAGAAACCTTCCACGCCTTGGCGGCATCAAAAAGATCAATTTCTCCTCCTGGACGGTCAAGATTTACACCCGCTTTATAAGCTGTTCTTACTACCCAAAGTGGAGCATCAGGGAGTTTCTGCGCTAATTTTCCAAGGTTCTCGATACTGGGCTGATATGGAGAATTCCATCCACGCGACATGGTGTTAAAGGACTCATAGAGCTCCATGAAACGCGTTGCTTGCTGGTATGTTTTTACCTCTGCGCGATCTATCAGTGTGCGTGTATCATAGCCATAATTCTTTGGGTTTTTCTCCTTAAAGTCGTCGATGGCTCGTTTGACTTCTGGAAGCACTCGTTCACGCGCTCGCATAGAATCTCTGAGTGCGGCGACATCAGGAATTTCATTGCTATCGCGAGATACACCATAAGCATTTGCAAGCAATTTTACATCCAGAGCAGCAACGGGACGTTCACAACCTTTTTGCAGAAATAATCGCGCTTCATCTCCCAGAGATTTGCCATAGAATAATTCTGCTCGTTCGGCACTGTTTGCGTGCTGAATAAACTCACCAATTGCATCTTCGGCACTGGGGTAATAGCCATCTCTCTCCCGATACGCATCGACCCATTCAGCTACTGATGCCTCAATGTTGGGCTTAATTTGGTCACGTTCATTATACCATGCCTTATCATAATCATGCTTATGATTAGCATAGGTGCGAAGCAGTACCCAGATATCAGCCTGAGAAGCGATATTATTCCTTGCTTCAAGAACTTCCCGCGCCAGATCTGAAAGGTCTTTAAGAGAGTTTTCTCCTTTATCTTGTGCCGCTTCAAAAAACTGTGAGTACGCTCCCTCAGCTCGAGATTGCAGTGATAATGCATCGTTGCCTTCCAACACTGGAATGGCTTTTCCGTTGATAATTTGAACGCCTTCATATTCCAGCTGTTCTTTAATCGTACGAGTTGGACGGCGAGCCTCTCGACGCTTATTCTGGTCGGCAACCCGCTGCTGCCTATCAAGACGCTTTGCAACCTTTGGACCTAAGGTTGCTGGGGGTTGTTGGGTGGATTGCTCTAATTCTGATTCTTCGCTCATAAATGACTCAAGATTTTGGTTATTTCATTATAGTTTACAAAAATTAAGTTAAGATTTTGTGAATGATTAATTAAATTTCACACTGCTTTTGACAGCACAGCATTTTGAATCTGATCGGGCGGGTCTTCGCCCCATCCGGAGGCCAGAATACGGCCATAACGGGCGACATCCATGTTTTGGGTATGGAGTTGCTTCACAAAAAGTGGTAATTTGAGAGCATCCACCAACACATAATGCCAAAGAGGAAATCCCTCTGCTTCACCGCGAACCAGATACAGCACACCAGAAGAGACTTGCACAATTTGTTGCATAAATTTTCTCATTTGAACCGTGTCCTGTTCTTTGGAGAAACCTCTTCTCCTACAGGATTTTGTATTTCTGTTGGCACAGCTTTCATGGGGATTCCCATGTGTTTTGCCAGTAGCGGAATGTGTTCCAGAGCCACCCCTGTATTCATTTGTGTTCGACCATCAATGGCACGGGTAATGTTTAGCGTAATGCCATCCACAATGATGGGATTGCCAGCTTCCAGCTCTTTTACTAAGGCATCATAGCGTTCACCGTAGGCCTTGCCGCCAGGGGAGATACCCATGGCCTGTGCGATAGGATTTTTCCCCGCCACATAATGATCGGGAATTTTACCAATGACTTCAATGCCTAATAATGCTGCTATGTTTTCCACAGCATTGGGGGCTATGCCAAATGTCCTTATATTGTTTGATCTGCCCAATCGGAGAGAAGCCCTCACTGCCTCAGGCAGCTCTTCCCCCTCATGCAGTTTCTGGTAGAGTGCTGTAATACCATTGTTCAGTGCCACATCGTCTGCGGTCACTTTTGAGATTTTTGCAATGGCATTCGCAATGGCGCCACGCCCTTTTATCCAGTCATCTGGCAGGGGTTCTAACAGAGGAATTCCGCTATATTTTGAAAAGGATTCAAGAGATTCGGGGGCTATTCCGAACGTGACAGTTTGTTCATTGCGATAGCCAAACTGTGCCTGAATTGGAGCATCCCCCACCTCAACGCTTTGTCCCTCACGTACTGCTTTTTGTAAGTTTGTGAGAGCTTGCTTAAATTTCTCGCCCATATGGCTGGTGCCCATTGCTTCTGCAATACCTCTTGCACCAAACAGCCAATCTTCAGGTAGCGGCATGAGTTGTCCAGGCAGTGCCTGCCTGAAATCTGATTCTGCAGATTCATGGACTACAAAAACGGTGGGGGAGGCTCCAGACGGTTTTTGTCTGCATAGACGCAACGTTGTCTCTTTGCCTGCAAGAGTGACAGATACCAAGAGTTCCTGTCCATCGTGTCGCTGGTATTCATCATAATGCGCAGAAAGAATGTTATAAAGCAGCTTGATATCTTTTCGGTCACCGCTGATACCAAGCCTGCTAGCCATTTCGTTGATGGAGAGCCATTCCGCTTGCTTTATTGGTAGCAGTGTTCCATCCCGCTGCGCAATGATATGCTGTACTTTTTCAAGTTCGGTCTTGTAGGTATAGCGCACTCCGTTTCCATTGCCATTTTCCGTGCCAGATTTAACAACTGAATTTTCTGGCACCTTGATCTCAATAAGTTTTCCCTGATGCGCGGCATCTTTACGCGTATTTTCACCTTCTTTATATTTGGGACGACGCTCGTTTTTATCAGCATGTGGTTGCTTCTTTGCTTCTTCGTCCAGTGCCTGCTTCAACTCACGTTTCGTGCCATCATCCAGTGAATGTTGCAGCAAGCGATCAAAGTCCACGTTAACATCTACCACGCCTTTGACAAATTCGGGCTTGCCTATGGCTTCAAAATAAAAGCAGGGGTTGCCTTGTAATTTTCCGTTGATGTAGAGTGGGAAATTAACAACATTCGCGACCTTGCTCGGGTTGTTGGGATCGGTACGTGTGGCACGTCCACCCTCCTGCAATTCTTCAACCAGAGAGCTTGTGTTCGTAACTTTCAAAA
>JBILIE010000006.1:0-16631 GCA_044350115.1 Rickettsiales bacterium | reverse complement strand
CAAGATGAAGCCTCTGGCATCATCACCCTCGCCACTCCACAGCCCGACTCACCAGTGCAGGCCTGGGCGCAACGATATTATCCCAATCGCCATTGCTTTGCGATCACCTCGCGCCTAGACATCCACCGCAGCCTCTCACACATATTCTCACACGTCTTTAATCAACTCAGCCGCGAGCGATTATTACAGCTTTTCCCCGAACAATCTGCACGCCAGACTCTTCACCCTCGTCAGCGCGATTGCTTCTTTCTGATGCTCGGAATGCTGCTGGCTTCCTTTCTCTTTTACCCTACCCATAGTTTTGTCGGGATGCTCTTAATCACCAGCATTCTGTGCCTGTTTACCCTCACCTTCAAAAGTATTTTATTTGTGCGCGGTATGCATTATCGAAACGAATTGCAACAAGCCGAATCTGCCCCCATCAACGATACAGATTGTCCGATTTATACTATTCTTGTGCCGCTTTACCGCGAAGTAGAAAGCCTTCCTCAGATTATCAACGCTATCTCAGCATTGGATTATCCCGTGCATCAACTGGATGTAAAATTGGTGATTGAAGCGGATGATGCAGAAACGCTCGCCGCCGCCAAAGCGCTCAAACCCTCTGGTATCTTCGAGATTATCGAAGTACCGCCTTCGCTTCCGCGCACCAAGCCCAAAGCCTGCAATTATGCACTGCGTTTTGCGCGGGGGGAATATCTCACTATTTATGATGCGGAAGACAAACCCGATCCCCAGCAACTTCGCCGAGTGCTTCAACGCTTCCGCGATGCACCATCCGATGTCGTCTGTGTGCAATGTCGCCTCAATTATTATAATCGCGGGCATAACCTGCTAACGCAGCTTTTCTCTATCGAATATGCCTCATGGTTTGATTTCATTTTGCCGGGGTTAGAGTCTTTCTCACTCCCCATTCCGCTCGGCGGCACCAGCAACCACATTGCACTCGCACGGCTGATGGAGTTGGGCGAATGGGATCCCTATAACGTTACCGAGGACGCCGATTTGGGCATCCGCATGGCAGCAGCAAAATATCGCACCCTTACCCTCGATTCACTCACGATGGAAGAAGCGCCGATTACGCTCGGAATGTGGATGCGCCAGCGCAGCCGATGGGTAAAAGGCTATATGCAAACATGGTTAGTGCATATGCGCCGCCCCATCCAACTCTATCGTCAACTGGGCGGACGCGCTTTTTGGGGATTTCAATTCTTTATCGGCGGGCCATGTCTTGTATTTCTAGCCACGCCCTTTTTATTCCTGGTTTCGGGCTATTCGGCCTTCATTGGCTTCCCTTTTCACCATCCACTATTGCCTTTTGCCTCTGCCGTCTCCCTCAGCGCATTCTGCTATGGGGTGGTAGTGCATTTAGCCTTTGCCTGCCACCTCGCCCGTAGCACCGATTGGGTGCTAAAACCCAGCGCGATTGCCCTCTTTCCGTTTTACTGGCTGCTACACTCCCTTGCGAGCTTTAAAGCCCTCTGGCAGCTCATCACTCGCCCACATTACTGGGAAAAAACCGACCACGGTTTTACTACTTCGACAAAAATCGTTGGTTCACATCAAAAACCCTGCTAAAACCCCTCCCATGACCCAACAACGCATTATTCTCGAACTCGAACGCAAACGTGAACAAGCCCGCCTCGGCGGCGGTGATGACCGTATTGCCAAGCAACATGAAAAAGGCCGTCTGACGGCGCGTGAGCGGATTGAAGTGCTGCTCGATCCCGATTCTTTTGAAGAATATGACATGTTCATGGAGCATCGCTGCGAGCATTTCGGCATGGAAAAAAACCGCATTGCAGGTGATGGATGCGTCACTGGTCAAGGCACCATCAATGGTCGCTTAGTATTTATTTATAGCCAAGATTTTACTGTTCTCGGCGGCTCTCTCAGCGAAACAAACGCCAAAAAAATCTGTAAAATTATGGATATGGCGATGAAAGTGGGCGCACCTGTCATCGGCATCAACGATTCTGGCGGCGCACGGATTCAAGAAGGCGTTGATTCGCTCTCTGGCTATGCTGAAATTTTCCAGCGCAACGTTCTGGCTTCTGGCGTCGTACCCCAAATCTCGCTTATCATGGGTCCATGCGCGGGTGGCGCGGTGTATTCCCCTGCCCTCACCGACTTCACCTTTATGGTCAGCGGCAGCTCTTATATGTTCGTCACAGGCCCCGAAGTGGTTAAAACCGTGACCCATGAAGTCGTGAGTCAAGAAAGCCTCGGCGGGGCGGAAGTGCATACCAAAAAATCGGGTGTCGCCGATCGCGCTTTCCATCACGATATCGACGCGCTGCTGCAAACGCGCCGCTTCTTCAACTTCTTGCCGCTTTCTAACCGCAGCGGTGTGCCCTTCCGCCCCACGCCTGACCCTGCCGATCGCGTAGAAGTATCGCTCAACACCCTTGTTCCCGAAAATCCTAATAAAGCTTACGACATGAAAGAGCTTATCTTCCGTGTGGTGGATGAGGGCGATTTCTTTGAAATTCAACCCGAATGGGCAAAAAATATCATCGTCGGTTTTGGGCGAATGGAAGGTCGCACCGTCGGCATCGTTGCCAACCAGCCCATGCATCTGGCAGGCTGCTTAGACATCGACGCCAGCCGAAAAGCCGCACGATTCATCCGCTTCTGCGATGCATTTGAAATTCCACTGGTGAACTTTGTCGATGTTCCGGGTTTCCTGCCGGGTACCGCGCAAGAGCACAACGGCATCATCCGCCACGGCGCGAAATTGCTTTATGCTTATGCTGAAGCCACCGTCCCCAAAATCACCGTCATCACCCGCAAAGCCTATGGCGGCGCGTATATTGTAATGAGTTCCAAACACCTGCGCGGCGATGTGAACTACGCTTGGCCTACTGCCGAAGTCGCCGTGATGGGGCCAAAGGGCGCCGTCGAAATCATCTACCGCGACAAGCTCAAAAACCAAGACGAAGCCACCAAGCGCGTAGATGAATACCGCGAAAAATTCGCCAGCCCCTTCGTGGCAGCCTCACGCGGCTATATCGACGACATCATCCGCCCGCAAAACACTCGCTGGCGCATTTGTCGCGCACTGACTTTGCTGCGTGATAAAAAACTCGAAAACCCATGGAAAAAACACGATAATTTACCCTTATGATCCAGCTCTACACCACCAATTACTGCCCCTATTGTGTCAAAGCAAAAGCCTTGCTCACGCGCAAAGCCGCGCAGTTTGAAGAAATCGATGTCACAGGCGATGAGGCTGCGCGCATAGCGCTGGTCGAGAGATCTGGCGGGCGCAAAACGGTTCCGCAAATCTTCATCCACGGTCAGCATATCGGCGGCTGCGATGATCTCTATGCGCTGGATAAAGAAGGCAAGCTGGACGCGTTGTTAGCCCAATAACTTCGCTAAAGCCGCTTCCACCGAAACTTCCGACTTCTCGCCCGTGGCGCGGTGTTTCATTTCCACCGTTCCTGCTTTCACGCCGCGTGGGCCGATTGCGATTTGCCATGGCAGACCAATCAGATCCATCTTTGCAAACTTCTGCCCTGCGCCATCGTCAGTATCGTCATATAAAGTTTCAACGCCCGCAGCAGTGAGCTTGGCATAGAGTGCTTCACAGGCCGCGCTACACTCCGCATCCCCTGCACGCAGATTCATCAAACCTACACGGAACGGCGCAACGGATTCTGGCCAAATGATTCCGCTTTCATCGTTGCTCGCTTCGATAATCGCACCGACTAAGCGGGATACGCCAATGCCGTAAGACCCACATTCAGGGATAATCTCTTCGCCATTCGCGCCTTGTACTTTTACGCCCATCGCCGCAGTATATTTGGTGCCAAAATTGAAGATATGCCCTACTTCAATCCCACGCGCTTCACGCAGATCTGCCGCAGGCACAGGGCATTTCGCCGCATCATGCTGTTCATCCGCCGCCGCATAAAGCTTGCGCATTTCTTCAGGCGGCATGGTAAGCTTACCCGCACGAATATCGTCAAAACGTTTGTCATAATAAAGCGCCGATTCGCCCGTTTCTGCAATCACGCAGAATTCGTGGCTTAAATCTCCACCAATGGCACCCGTATCCGCCCGCAGCGGAATCGCCATCAGCCCCAATCGATCAAAAATTTTGAGGTAAAGTTGGTAGTATAAATTATACGATTCCACCGCTGCTTCTTTAGTAAGATCGAAGCTATAAGCGTCTTTCATCAAAAACTCACGACCGCGCATAATGCCAAAACGCGGGCGGATTTCGTCGCGAAATTTCCATTGAATATGATAAAGCTGCAACGGCAGATCTTTATAACTACGCACTGTTTTTTTCACGATATCTGTCACCACTTCTTCATTCGTGGGGCCGTAGAGCATCTGGCGATCATGGCGATCAGTTATCCGCAACATTTCCTTGCCGTAATCGTCGTAACGCCCTGATTCCTGCCAGAGTTCAGCGGGTTGAATCGTCGGCATCAGCAATTCATTCACCCCCGCTTTGGCGTGTTCCTCGCGAATAATCGTTTCGATTTTACGCAGCACATTCAAACCCAACGGCAGCCAATTATAAATCCCCGCCGAGAGCTGACGCACCATACCTGCACGCATCATGAGCCGGTGCGAGGCAATCTGCGCTTCCGCAGGGTTTTCTTTAAGTAGGGGGAGGAAATATTGGGAAAGACGCATAATAAAAATTAAATTCCTAGGTTTATCGATACCAGCAGTTCTAGAACCGTAAGCTGCAACCCGCAACTTCATTTACCAAAAGCCCCTAGATTTTTATTACAACCGTTCAAAGTTTTGGCTATAAGTTTACTATGACACTCCCTCTTCTAATTATCGTTGCCTATCTCCTCGGATCTATTCCCTTTGGATTATTACTAACGCGGTTTGCAGGTTTGGGCGATATTCGCGCCACAGGTTCGGGTAATATCGGCGCCACCAACGTGCTGCGCACGGGTAATAAAAAAATTGCCGCACTCACCTTGCTGCTGGATGTGCTCAAAGGTGCGGCAGCGGCATGGTTTGCGATGCATTATTTACCCCCAGAAATGAGCCTTGCTGGCAAACCTATCCCCTCTTATTATGCCTATCTCGTTGGGATGGCCGCATTGCTGGGGCATATCTTCCCCATTTGGCTGCAAGGCAAGGGTGGCAAAGGTGTTGCAACCTATTTGGGAGTGCTGCTAGGGCTTTGTCCGTTTGTTTTTTTGATTACGATCACCAATTGGCTGGGCTTGTTTTATACCAAGCGCATTTCATCACTCTCTGCGCTTTTTTCTGTCGCAATGGTTCCTCTCTGGCTTTACATTTTCACTGATATTATCGGGGCGCTGGCGGGCGTGGTGTTTGCGGCACTCATTTTTTATACCCACCGAGAAAATATTAAACGATTGCTTAGCGGTACTGAACCTCGCTTTGCTGCCAGCACTCATGCATCTATAGAGGAAGAATGAACCACCCTTCCCTCGCCACTATGCCAGTTATCGACATTCTGCGGTTAATCCGCAGCGAGAATGTCGGCTGCGTGACTTTCTTTAGTCTCATCCGTCGTTTTGGCTCTGCCTCGGCTGCATTGGAAGCTCTGCCGCATCTGGCAGCACGCGGCGGCAAAAAGTTTTTGAATATCTACACACCGCAACAGGCAGAATCAGAGCTCGAAAAAGCCCATCTCTTTGGCGCAAAAATCACTGTTTATGGTGATAAAAACTATCCTGCATTACTGCATGAAATCAACGATGCCCCCCCACTGCTGATGATGCGCGGCTCATCGCAATTCTGGCAAAATAAACGCATGGTGGCCATGGTCGGCTCGCGCAATGCTTCGGCGGCAGGATGCAGCCTCACCCGCAAACTCGCCCGCGATTGTGGTGAGCATGGCCTCACGGTGGTTTCTGGCCTTGCTCGCGGTATTGATGCTGCGGCTCATGCGGGCGCATTGCCCACAGGCACCGTCGGCGTGATTGCGGGTGGTATCGACAATATCTATCCACCTGAAAACAAAATGCTCTATCAGCAAATGGCAGAAGGCGGCGCGATCCTTTCTGAACAACCGTTTGGTGCCACGCCCCATGCGCGCAGCTTTCCCGGACGCAACCGTATCATTGCAGGGATGTGCGAGGCCTTATTGGTGGTAGAAGCGACGCTGAAATCAGGCTCGCTCATCTCCTCCTCTTACGCGCTGGAACAAGGCCGCGAGGTGATGGCCATCCCCGGATCACCGCTTGATCCGCGTAGTCAGGGGCCGAATGGACTCATTAAACAAGGGGCAGCACTTATCGAAACAGTAGATGATATTTTGCGCGCCATGCAGCAACCCGCCATGCGTCAATCGCAGATGCAGGAAGCCCCCACCCCGCAATTTATGGCAGAAACTATCGACGAACAACAAATCGACGAAGCGCGCAAAACTTTACTACAAGCCCTCAGCTATACGCCCGTACAAATCGATAGTCTTGCGCGGCAAACACAAATCCCCATTGCCTTGCTGCAAGCGGTGATACTGGAGATGGAACTTGCAGGGCACATCACCCGCGCCGTGGGTGGGCATATCGCATTGATGGCTCCGCAAACAAGTGAATCATCTTTAATTGGCTAGAAAATATGTTTTTTGATTGGTTGGATACAGATAACTCCGCCGCAGGCTGCCCCGCTGCGATTGTGCAAATGGCGACCGATGTGCGTAGCCGTTATGCCAGCAATACCAATGGCTCTATCGTCGATTCCGATCGATCAAATAACTACGAAACCGCCGTTTTACCCCTACGCGCTGCGCGCAGAAGCTTTGCCAAAATGGCGAATCGCTATAGTGAGACAGGCGATACCGCCCACGCACTCGCCACAGGCAATTGCCTTGCTGATTGGGTGAAGGAAGAGGCGCTCACCCAGTTTTTTAATCATGGATCAAGCGAGCCGGATCACGGCAATCATCTGGTTCAGCAATTTAACCTTTCGCTCACTTTGCCAGCGGTAGCCATGAGCTATGCTCAGATTAAAAACGTATTGCCCGAATCACAACGCCAGCTTATTGAACAATGGCTGCTGCGTATTGATGCTACGTTAGAAGACCCGACAGAAGTGGCTAAAGCACAGCATAATCACACTTATTGGATTGGCGCGGCTCATGCAGCCATAGGCTATGTCACCCACAATCAGGCGCTGTTCGACAAAGGTTACCAGATGGTGCAACAGGGAATCAACGCGATCGATTCCGATTTACTTTTTCCTGCCGAGGCCAATCGCGGGGCATTTTCGCTGGGTTATCAATTTTTTGCTGCAATACCTTTATTGCTTGTTGCCGAATTGGGAATGACACAAGGCAAAAATCTCTATGCCGAACGCGACGGTATTATGGGAAAAGTCATCAACCAACGCCTGCTTCCCGCAATGGCTGGCGACACTGCCACATTAGCCCTGATGCAACAGCGTGCGGGTGGCTACGCGCAAAAGCCGGTGAAGTTTGTTAATCTCCCTGCGCTCGCGCTTTACAATCAACGTTTCCCCAACCCAAGTTCAGAAGACATTGTGAATCGTTATATTCAATTACTCTCCGAAAATGCAGATCAAACAATGCGTCCTACACCTATCGACAGAGGCAAAAAAAGTGAGCGACTCCCTACCATCCATGATTTATTCGCACCTGAATATGGCGGCTTAGTAAGGCTGCTTTATCCTTTTGCTGGACAGTAGTTATTTCTTCTCTAACACCACACTCTTTCGGTAATTCTCAGCATTAATCTTTCGAAGTCTCTTTATCAAACGAGAGCTTAGCCTGCGCCATAAGGCACGTTACAGCCTTGATTACCTTCGAATTTACAGCATTCATTATAGCCTTCGATAGTATCGTATGCCTGACAATCAGTTCTCAGACCAGTGCTATATGGCCCACAACCAAGGCTGTTCGGGTATTTATTGCAGCATGTGGCAAAGTCTACAGAAGACTGTGGAAACTCCTCACAAGTCAGTGGACAGCCTTCATGAATCAGACCATCACCTTCATAAGAATCACAGCAATCGTATACAGAAGACTGGAACATGTAGATATTGCATTGTGCTGCTACACCGCCACCAGATGAGCTAGAGCTAGAGCTACTGGAAGCGCCACCAGATGAGCTAGAGCTTGAACTAGAGCTTGAACTAGAGCTTGAACTAGAGCTTGAACTAGAGCTTGAACTAGATCCACCTGAACTGCTTCCCCCCATTACTAGGCAAGTATTATGCTGAGAACAACCTACTGGAAGGTTACCGTGTAGAGCACAACAAGCGGCGATTTGGAATTTATCACCCACACATCCAGTAAAGTCACACCAATTTACAGCAGCACCAGAGCTGGAGCTGGAGCTGGAGCTGGAGCTGGAGCTGGAGCTGGAGCTGGAGCTGGAGCTGGAGCTGGAGCTGGACGAACCGCTGATGCCACAGAGTTGATCATGCTGCGGGCAGTTGACGGGGAGACCACCCCAAGCAGCACAGCAGGCACTGTTGGCAGAAGGAGGAGTTGCGGGGCAACCCGTATTACAGGCAGCTAATCCACCACCGCTAGAGCTAGACGAAGATGATGAGCTTGAGCTTGAGCTTGAGCTTGAGCTTGAGCTTGAGCTTGAGCTTGAGCTTGAGCTGCTGGATGAGCTAGAGCTGGAGCTAGATGATATCACACAATTAGCAGGAGGATTGGGGTACCCTGCGCAGGAAGGAGGAAGTCCGCCAGATTGATTGCCCATACAACAACCCAACCAGCCCGAAACACCGCCCGTCGCACAAGCATTCACACAAGGATCGATGGCAGCACCACTTGACGAAGAAGAACTAGAGCTACTTGATAGCCAAGGCTTTGTATCACAAGGAGCTTCATTAGGATTCTGTGCACAGCAAAATTCACGATCATGCGCTATCGCTGCAGCTGGCATTGCCCCCGCCGAATTTTGATTGGGCGTTGCTGGATTACCTTCGCCATATGCAGATCTATCCCAATCATACTGAGTGCCTTTGGGCGACCATTCATCATGCCATTTTCCACCACCGAGAGGGCCACCAGTACTTTTCCATTTTGCATGGAAAGCACTGTTAAATTTGCCTATTCCACTTCCTGGAGCTCCAGGATTATAGACATTACCAGTTATCAGCGTTGGCACAATGCAACGGTTGCAGTTTAATGCATTTGGGTGTTCACTACAGCAAACAGAATTGCCCCAGTTCAAGGGAGGAGTTACCCACCCCCTAGCGTGATCATATCCCTTCCAGAGGGTGTACTCATTTTCAAAGTTAGGGGTGACTGGACAAGTACAACCTGAGGCTCCATCATTCACCGTACAAAGCCCAGCCTGCGCCTGAGGAGGATTAGCTATAAATGCAGCAAAAACAATAAAAAGTGAAAGAATAAAGCGACGCATAGACTACCTACATAAATTTCTTATTAATGTTACTATAAATTAATTGTAGCTGCAAACAGTTTCATTTTTATTAAGATGCGGCGAGTATTTGAAAAATAATTCTCCTGAGGCCATTTTAATGGCGGCACAAAATGGATGAAAAATACGCACCGTTAACAGCCACTTTGGGCGACAAAAAATCTTAAAACAACTTCTGCAACGCGTTCATATCGGCGAGATTGCCTTGGGGGCCGAGGCTGCTAAGGGTGAGTTTGGGGGTAGAGAATAGACGAGTGGCAACGCGCTGGATATCGGCACAGGTGACTTCTGCCGCGCGCGCTATCAGAACTTCTGCAGTACGATATTCGCGGTAATCCTGCAAATGACGGGCTATCCATTCAGCGACGGAAGTAGCGCTTTCGCGGCGCATGAGCACTCCTGCACGATGCTGGTTTTTGGCGCGGGTAAGTTCGGCCTCTGTCACGCTTTTGGTGAGCTGCAATACCTGTTCTACCAATACGGGCAGCAGCTCTGCCGCTTTATCTTCTCCCGTGGCAACATAAAGACCTAACATGCCCGTATCTTGATACGTGGTAAGGAAGGATTGGACGGTATAGGCCAGCCCGCGCTTCTCGCGTATTTCCTGAAATAAGCGCGACGACATGCCGCCGCCGAGGATAGTCGAAAGCAATTGCACTGCATAATAATCGGGATCATGAATAGGGAAGCTATGGAAGCCGAGCATCACCTGCAATTGCTCTAAATCTCGCACCACTCGTTTCTCGCCGTTTTGATAGTTGGCGGTGGCGGCTACAGGCAAAGCAGCATGAGCAAAATGGGAAAAATGTTCATTCACTAATGTCAGAACATCCGCATGTTCCACATTCCCAGCGGCGGAAATGACCATAGCAGGTGTGTGATAATGCTTTGCCATATAGGCGTTGAGATGATCAGCGCTGAAGGATTTCACGCTTTCTGGCGTGCCTAGAATACTGCGCCCCAGAGGCTGGTCGGCATAGGCCACTTCGTGCAGATAATCAAAAACGAGATCTTCAGGAGAATCCTCATTCATCCCAATTTCCTGCAAAATAACATCCTGCTCACGCGCCAGCTCTTTCGCGTCGAACAGTGAATGCTGCAAAATATCACCCAAAATTTCGACGGCAACGGGGAGATGCTGTTTCAGCACCCGCGCATAATAAACCGTTTGCTCCATTGAAGTATAGGCGTTCACCTGCCCGCCAATATTATCAAATTCTTCCGCAATTTGACGGGCGCTGCGCTTAGTGGTGCCTTTAAACGCCATATGTTCGAGCATATGGGCAATGCCGTGTTCCTCTGGCTCCTCATGCCGTGCACCAACATTAAACGAAACACAGAAAGTAACACTTTCCACTCCCACCAGCTTTTCAGTGGCAATGCGTAAGCCGTTATCGAGAGTCGTGAGCTGATAGGTTGAGTTTTGATTCATGCACCCCCTCATAGCGCGATTGTTGCACTATTGCTAGCGCTGCGATAAGCTAATTGACTATGACCCAAGCAAAAATCCAGCCCCAATTTCCACAAGTAACTGATAAAGACTATCAAAAAGTGCTTTCTCTCCTCACGCAAAACAAGGGGTCAGAAGCGAAGTTTGAGATAGAAAAGCTGTTAAAAAAACACCCGAAAGATAGCCGTGTGTTGACGTTACAGGGAACTTTTCTGAGACTATGCGGTGAGCTGCAACCTGCCATTGAAACATTAAGCCACGCATTAGGCCAAAATGACGGAAACTGGGAGGCGCTCTACCAACTGGGGTTGGTGATGGTAGAGCTTAAACAACCCATGCAAGCAGCTGAATTATTAGAGGCTACACTTTTTCATAAGCCGTTGCATTTAGAGACCCTAGAGCAATTGAAAGTGCTTTACATGGGCAATCCTTTTTATGAACGCAGCGTACAGCTTGAAAAGCTTGGTGCTGTGCTTACAAAAATAGTGCAGGCACAACCAACACACCTCATGCACTGGGAGCATTTGCGCCTCTTGCTGGAGCAAAACCCTCAACTCACCATATCTTCTGACTTTGTTGATTTTCTAACGCAATATATACAAAATACAGGCCGTTTAAATGTGCTGGTCAGTGCGGTAGCGGGATGGGTGTTTTTATTTTCCGATCCCCATTATCACTCATGGGGGCGTGTCTTTGGCCAAAAATCCCAACAAGATATTACACAGGGAGAGCTCTCTCTTTTACTCACACAGATCGAAAACCCCTTGCTGCAAGCGCTGCTCACACGATCCGTGGTGGCATTGGCTGATTTCGAATTCTGGATACAACGGGCGCGCTACACTCTGTTAGCACATTGGAAGAAGCAAACATTGCCGCTTCTCAGCGCCGCGCAGCTTGCGGGTGTTGAAAAACTGGCGATTTACTATTTCCGCATAGAATATTTACCGCAAATAAGCCCAGAGGAAAAAACATGGCTTAATGATCTGCAATCCTCTTTCGCTGCACAGATGAATCCGCAGGAAATTTTACTTCTGAGCCTTTATCAACCGCTCGCTTATTTACCTACAGTGCAGGCAGTTGCTCTCAGCCAGATGAATCATCCTGCGCTGAATAAAATTATCCGTATCACTTATATTGATTATTTAACGGAATGGAAAATTGCAGAAAAACTCTCGAAACTTGGTTCCATTGGTGATGAAATCTCTCAAAAAGTACAAGAGCAATACGAAGAAAATCCCTATCCCCGCTGGGATAGCGCCCCTACACTACAACCTTTCTCTCCTCCCCAGTTTATTTACAAAGTTCTGCCCTTTCTTTCTAAACAGGATATTTCAGTTCCCGAAAAACCCACTATTCTGATTGCGGGCTGTGGAACAGGTCTATCAAGCGCTGTCATGAGCACGCGTTTCCCCAAATCCCCTGTTCTAAATATTGATCTTAGCCGTGCCAGTCTGGCCTATGCCAAACGCAAATTGCAGGAATTGAAGTTGGATAAAAATGCCGAATTCATGCAAGCGGATATTTTAAATTTAGAACAGCTGAACCGTACATTTGATATTATTGAATCCATGGGAGTGCTGCACCATATGCAAGATCCTATGGCGGGGTGGAAAGTACTCACCACCCTACTCAACAAGGGTGGCTTGATATCGATTGGTTTATATAGCCAATTGGCACGCAAAGACGTTTCCGCTGCTCGTGAAGAAATCACTACGCAGGGATATCTAGACACACTGGAAGACATGCAGCGTTTTCGTGCCGAAATTCTCAACGGCGCTCCTCGTAATTGCATGAAAACAGCGGATTTCTTTACCACTTCTAACTTCCGCGATCTTATTTTTCATCGCAATGAGCATCAATTCACCCTCCCGCAAATTGCCGAAGCGCTCAATACACTAGGGCTAAAATTCCTTGGATTTATTGAAACAGGTAATATTTATCAATGCTTCAAATCACATCACGGCGATGCTGCTGATTTTACCAACCTCGACCAATGGCACCAATTAGAACAGAAAATACCCAATCTGTTTTTTGGTATGTATCAATTTTGGTGCTACAAACCGCGTTAATTTATGACCCAACAGCAAACAACTCATTTTGGCTTCATGCAAGTTCCTGTGGAAGAAAAAGCCTCCCGCGTGCGCGGCGTGTTCGATTCCGTCGCCAGCCGCTACGATGTGATGAACGACGTGATGAGCGCAGGGCTACACCGTATATGGAAACATTCCATGGTCTCTGCTATTCCACTGCACGCGAATATGCATCTGCTCGATCTCGCAGGTGGCACAGGCGATATTGGGTTTCGTTTTTTAGAACGTTGCCGTGAGCGCAACCTCCCCGCCCATATCACCATCAGCGACATCAATGCCGCGATGCTCGCCGAAGGCCAGAAGCGTGCGATTGATAAAAATATCATCTGCAATCTCGACTGGTTATGTGCAAACGCAGAAACATTACCCCTGCCCGATAACAGCGTTGATGCCTGCACCATTTCGTTTGGCATTCGCAATGTCACCAACATACCCAAAGCACTGCGCGAAATTCACCGCGTACTCAAACCCAGCGGTAAGTTTTTGTGCCTCGAATTTTCACCGCTCACCAATCACCACTCCCCCATCACCACGCTCTACGATCTCTACTCTTTCCACATTCTCCCCCGCATGGGCAAGGCCATCACGGGCGATAGTGACTCCTATCAATATCTCGCCGAAAGCATCCGAAATTTCCCTGAACCCGAAACGTTCAAAGCTCTGATCGAACAAGCTGGTTTTTCCCGCGTGAAGTTTGAAACCTTCACCTTCGGCGTGGTTGCACTGCATACGGGGTGGAAAATCTAGATTTGAACTCGCTCAAGGCTTGCATCCAGCACTTTCCTTATATATGTAGCCATTCTCAGAGATTTTGGAGCTTTAGATTATGACTTTTGTTGTCACTGACGACTGCATACGCTGTAAATATACCGATTGCGTGGAGGTCTGCCCTGTGGACTGCTTTTACGAAGGCGAAAATATGCTCGTTATTAATCCTGATGAATGCATTGATTGTGGTGTGTGTGAGCCCGAATGCCCTGCGGATGCTATTCGTCCAGAATCTGAGGAACTCATTGATTGGGTAGAACAAAATCGTAAATATGCCGCACTTTGGCCCAATATCACGGTAAAGAAGCCCGCCCCTGCCGATGCGGATGATTTTAAAGGCATCAAAGGCAAAATGCAGTTTTTTAGTGAAAAATCTGGCTCCTAACCACTACATCTAGTGGCTTTCGGCTTTGTCAACACCATTGCTTTAATAAATACTTAAAATATTAGCTGAATTTGCTATAAAAATGTGATATAGTTTTTTTGTCTTAGTGAAAAAGACTCATTTGTTTCAATACCCCCTTGGCTTTGCCAGATCTGGACTTTGCCGAAATGTGTTAACAAGCAAGGCGTTTAAATGCGTCCTGCATGTCGTATAAAAGGAAACTCTAAATGACTACAAAAAAAACTACCGCTACTAAAGCTAAAAGCAGCTCAGATTATAAAGTAGGTGACTTTGTTGTATATCCTACTCATGGCGTAGGCAAAATTACGGGAGAGGAAACACAAGAAATTGCAGGGACAACACTTAAGCTTCTCGTTATTGGTTTTGAAAAAGACAAAATGACGTTGCGCGTGCCGATGCACCGTGCAGAAGCAGCTGGCCTACGCAACATCAGCTCGCTAGACCAAATCGAAAAAGCTTTCACTACCCTGAAAGGTCGTGCCAAAGCAGGTCGTGGTATGTGGAGCCGTCGTGCACAGGAATATGAAGCCAAAATCAATTCTGGCAATCTTATCTCCGTGGCAGAAGTCGTGCGTGATTTGTACAAAAACGTGGATCAATCTGAGCGCTCATACAGCGAACGCATGATTTATGAATCTGCTTTCAGCCGTATGGTTGGCGAGCTTGCCGCTGCTGAAAAGATTGACACCTCTGTCGCGACCACCCGCTTGCTGGAAGTATTGAAGAAGCAGGTTGCCGCTTAGTTTTGAGAAAAAAGAATATACAAAAAGAGCACCCCTATACACAGGGGTGCTCTTTTTTTTGTTTGAATAACTAAGATTAACGACGCAACCTTGCGCCAATCGCCTGAGTGATAATCTGGTTGAAGATTTGGCCCAAATCAGCCCCATTATCTGCATAAATATGCTTACTGGGATCACTTGCACAGAAATCGAGCAACATCAGGTTTTGTCCGACCTGACTTCCAGAGCCAAAACCAATCGTCCACATTTCTACGTCTGGATAGATGTTTCGAATTAACTGGCATTCTGCCGCTGCATAATCATTCGGTTGCTTTGTACAGGCATTAGACATTTCGGGTATGGGAACATTGACAAAAGGAGGTAATCCGCCTGGCAAAGGGTTAGGCGGAATATATCCGTCACCGTCACCGTAAGTACCTGCTTGTGGACAAGGAGGCGGCGGATAAGGGTTGTCTTCGTAAGGAACATTCTGGCCACCATCCGTCATCCACACAAACACAATTCTTCTGTTGTTGCCGGGAGCGGTAGGAAGATAGTTTTTAATTTCTGAAATACCGCAAGCACCGCAGGTGTTACGATAAGGCTGCATGATATTATAAACATCTGAAACCGCCTGATCAAAATCGTTAGTAAAATCAAACTTGTCTGGCTGTCGTACATTGCTGGAAAAAGCAGAGACTGCCACTGAATAATTATCGGCCGCCTGAGGTGCCGCCTTTACTTTCCGCATAATCAAATCAAAAGCCTGAGCCACCGCAGTTGTGCGCGGCACTGTTCCTCCTCCTAGTAGAGGAGAACTGGTATCCTCACGCATCGACCCCGATTTATCAAGTACAAATGCAAAATTCGTTGGTACAATCGCTCCCTCTGGAAGCGAGGCCACACTGAGCGAACTTGCTTTAATCACCGAAAAGCCTTGAGGTGTAATGGCGGGCGCAAAAAAGGCTGGCCTTTCAAAATTGGTGGGGATGACGCTTACCGTATTATCTGCATTGAGCGTAACTGCCACATCGGAGCCAAAGTCGTAATTAATGCTGTGCTGATCCACAGGCAGGTTAGCTTCAAAATATTCTTGTGCTTCTGCTTTATCGGCATTTTCCATAGCAGAGGCAATAGAGGCCGCTGAGGCCGCATTTTGCATTTCTGAGGCCATCATAACCCCCCCGCCCATATCAATAGAGAGAGCGAGAATAGGTATCATCACAAACACCAAAACAAAGGCAAAAATAATGGCAACCGCGCCTTCTTCATTCCTTAGAATTTTAAATAGATGCAAAATACTCTCCTTATGCAAATCCTTAGGGATCATTACAGCATAACTATATGACAGTTTCATGAATATATCTAGCCATTCAGGATAACTAAAAAATCCTAGGCGTAACGTCAGATTACACAACATAGCAAAACTTCTGCTGCTGCATCACGCTGGCGTTGTGCGTTTCAGGGGAGTGTTTCCTCCCCCTCATACACCAGATATTCCATGCCGTTAAAAACAACGCGGGTGGCTGCGGCGGGGGTAGGTTCCGCAGGTTCGAACCATTCATTATTATTGGCATCGGTTTTTAAAGTAGCTGCAATAATCATCATGGTACAATTAGCTCCACTAAGAAATATTCAAGTGTGATAGTTTCGCTGGTATTCGTCAGTTGTCCCGTGAGTAGAATCGTTACTGCCGCTGTTGTGTCCACAGCAGAAGTAACTATCGCAGAGCTTGAGGCAGCAAAGCTGCCTAGTACTGCTGAGTTTCCTATTTGTGAATTGGTTGCATTACGATTGGCAATTTGACGCTGATCTCTGACGTTA
>JBILIE010000129.1:0-5201 GCA_044350115.1 Rickettsiales bacterium | reverse complement strand
GGCAAAGAATAAAGAACTGCATGAACTCTCCAGTAAATTCCTTGCCCTGCTGAAATCAGAATTTGCGCTGGAAAAACCCAGCACCAAGCTGGAGCAATGGTACATACTGGATTTTGCCGCCTTCATGGCCGAACTGGCGAAAAAGAAAATCACCCCCAGCCTCGCCAAAAAAGCGGAGTGGATGGCCTATTTTGAGCAACAAAAAGCAGCAGCCCTCACCCTCAAAACCCTCATCGACACCACCGACCACGAAATCGACCAGATGGTCTATGCCCTCTATAACCTCACCCCCGAAGAAATCACGATTGTAGAAGGGAGTGCTTAGGCTTATGAAAAATAACATATTTCACATATATTACATGCAGGCCATCTCGCGCACTTTTTTGCACTGTCACAAATTTGTCACTTGCGGAAAGGAGAAGCTATTGTTATTAAATAGTCATTATGGCTCTCCCCTCTGCACGCACGGGAGAGCCTTCTTTTTATGAACTCCAGCAATTCCAAACGATTTTACACCTCCTCTGAGCATGTAAAGCTGCTTAAAAAGCGCGGCATGGTGATTGCCGATGATGCACAAGCAAAAAGCCATTTAGAGCGCATCGGTTATTACCGATTAAGTGCCTATTGGCATCCCTTCAAACTACAGGCCGATCACGGCGCACATTCTTTTGCCGCAGGCACAGATTTTCAGACCATCCTAGACCTTTATCATTTTGATAGCGATTTGCGCTTAATCACTCTGAGCGTTTTAGAGCAGTTGGAAGTGGTCATGCGCTCGCAGATTTCTATCATCATGGGCAGCCAAGACCCTCTAGCTCACAGAAAGCCAGCGTTTTTAGATAAGAAAATTGATACTGACGAATATCGTAAATGGCTTAAAAAGCTGGATGAAAAAAGCGAAACCTCCAAAGAAAAGTTTGCAACGCATTTCAAAGAAAAATACCCAAATAAAAAGATGCCTGTCTGGATTGCGGTAGAGCTTTTTGATTTTGGAATGCTGGCCTATTTTGTCGATTTTATGAGCTACAGGGATAAGGAATTGCTCGCGCAGGCATTCAGCTTGCCTTCAGGCCGCTTTTTAGCAAGCTGGATGAGGGCAATGAACATCATACGCAACACGGCAGCGCATCACTCCCGCCTGTGGAATAAAGCCTTTGTGTTGCAGCCCCAACTACCAAAGAAAAATGAAGTGCCTGCCCTTGGCCATCTTCGTGATGATGATGCCGTGAAGGCACGTTTATATTGCTACCTTGCCATCATGAAGCACCTCACAGATATATCATGCCCCGATTATCAATGGGGCGACAACCTAAAGCATTTGATGCAAAGATTCCCAAAAAATGAAATCATCGCCATCAAGCAGGCAGGTTTTATTGATAAATGGGATGAATTGGAACTTTGGCAGAGATAGTCGCGCAATCGCAATAGTCCGAGCCAATCCGAAAACAAATCACCCAATCCGCAATCTGTTTGCGGGTTCATTTGTGGGTTGAAAAATCTAATCTTGATAAATAATCAAGTTAATCAATCGCATAAAGCTGGAAAGTGGTGGAGGCGACAGGAGTTGAACCCGCGACCCCCTGAATGCAAATTAGGCCGTCCTGTGATTCTCTGCCTTACCCTTGAATACTCTATAGTGCCACAAGCTACTGTTTATTAATTAATAATACGCACTGAAACTTAGCAATGGATACTCGCTGATACTCCTTCATTCTCTCCATATCCCTTATTATAGCCTTATTAATTTGGCTGGCAATTTTAATAAGAGTTGTATTTAATAAGGTCATGCCAAGAGCCAAACTTACCAAGCGTTTTATCGATTCTCTGCCTTTAACGGCGCAGGGACAGCAGCTTTATTGGGATACGGATATGAACGGCTTTGGTATCTGCGTAGGTACAAACTCCAAAAGCTATCTGGTACAGCGTGATGTGCATGGCAAAGGCGTGCGCTACACCATTGGCAAGCACGGCATATTCACAACGGAACAAGCCCGAAAACAGGCGCAAGTGCTGCTCACGCAAATGGCGCAGGGCATCAACCCCAAAGCCTTAAAGCAGGAGCAGCGCATTAAAGGTGCTACACTTGCCGATCTGTGGGAGCAATATAAGGAAAGTGGAGCCAACCGCCTTACCGACAAGACCATCTCGGGCTATGATGAATTCTTTCGCAATCAATTCTCTGACTGGCAAAATAAGCCCGTTGCCGAGCTTACCAAGGAGATGATTGTTAAACGCCATCAGAAAATCACGGAAGAGTTTGGCAAGTCCATGGCCAACAGTTCCATGCATTTCTTGCGAGCACTTTATAATTATGCCTCCATTGATAATGAAGGCCTCAGCAACCCTGTCGAAATTCTGTCAAAAAAGAAGCTATGGCATCCCACCACACGGCGGCAATCAATCATTACCGAGAACCAACTGGCTGATTGGTATGCCGCAGTAAAGAATCTGCACAATTCAACGATTCGTGATGCGCTGCTTTTTCTACTCTTCACGGGTTTGCGCAAAATGGAAGCGTTGACCCTACAATGGGAACAAGTCGATTTAGAAGCGAAGACTTTCAAAGTGCTCATCACCAAAAATAAACAGCCACTCACCTTGCCGCTCAGCGAATTTCTTTATGAACTGCTATCAGCGCGTCATAAACAAAAAGGCGATTCACCCTTTGTATTCCCCAGTAGCGGTGCGGCAGGGCATTTGGTGGAGCCGAAAAAGGCTGTCGCCCAAGTGATAAAGGAATCAGAAGTTAAATTCATGCTGCACGATCTGCGCCGCACTTTCATTACTACCGCAGAGCGGCTGGATATATCGGCCTACGCCCTCAAACGCCTTGTGAACCACAAAAACAGCAATGATGTTACCTCTGGCTATATCGTCATGGATGTGGAGCGACTGAGGGAGCCTATGGAGCGCGTTGCTGGGTATTTGATAGAGAAAATGAGATTACCAATCGGCTAATTTGAGGCTAATTTATGGCTATGCTAGCCTTTCCGCAAGGGTGAGGCGTTTGCAACACCGTGAGTCATTATGTTTTAGGCTCACATGATCTCCTAATTTCGTCTAATTCTTTCTTGAAGGCATATGCATATTTACCAAGCAGTGCAGGGACATCACGCCCTTGCCGAATGAAGGCAACGATAGCCACTTTATTTTCAGCTATAGGCTCGTAAATGATGTAATGCTCTCGTGCTGGATAGACGCAAACCCTGCTACTGCCCACTAATTCGGTTCTGGCAGCGTGTTGAGCATGGTGTTCCGCTAGATAGTGTGCGGCTTGATCCAAATCCTGAAAATACTGCGCTGTAAGGGCATCACCCCATCGCGCCCGTGACCATAACTTCGCTTCACGCAAATGTTTGCGTGCGGCAGGTGTAAGAACGTAAGAAGCCGACATAAATCAACTTTCGTGAAGAATATCAAGGATGGATTCCTTCACAAATGCACCTGCTCTCACCTCTTTAAGCCCTTGCAGAACATCCGATACAATCGTCCATTCTTCCATATCCCTCCGCACGAGATCACGGATATACTCACTTGGTGTGGAATAGACATCTTCATCACTGGCACGCATATCAATGTAGCGGCGCAATTCATTGGTTAGCTGGACATTCAGGCTGCTGGTCATGGCGTATCTCCTTAGCTATGTCAGCATAGCATTAATGGCAACAAATATCAATAGTTGCCAAAGGGACTTCTTGCACTAGTATTCCTCATCTATTGAAGGTTGCGGAGCTTTAGCCTACTTTCAGAAGAAGGAAATCAAGTTCAAAATAACTCAGTAGATTACTACGGAAACATACTGAGTATGTCGCTCTCTTCAATTTTGTGGTTGCTGTGCCAATTATTTTGCCATTTCTTTACAAAGCTGTTGCATCGTTTGGATATGCGCTTGTTTTGTGGGGGTGCTGTTGACAGAGGCCGCTTTGGTTTCTGCATCGCACTTTTGTGCAGCAGCAGCTTTTTGCTCAGGCACGGCTAACTCGCGGCAGATTGTCTTCAAACGCTTTGTTTGAGCACTATCTTGGTGCTTATAATAATAGCGGCGAGATTTCTCTGAGGCAGAAAGTGTTTTATTACCAATATGCTCTGCTTCATTCAAACAGGCAAGTCGCTGGCCTTCAGGAGTATTAGTCGCATTTTGTGATGTTACCGCTGAACAAGCAGTGAAGGTTAGTAAAGTCATTGTCATTAAAGCTATCTTTTGCATTGTTGGCCTCTTGTTGGTTAAGTTGAAATTAAAGGTTATTCTTTGGTCAGCAGATCGCGGGCAAGGTTGAACCGTTTGTAAATGGCAGGCAGCACCAGCAACGTAAGGATGGTTGCGGTAATCAGTCCGCCGATCACCACTGTCGCCAGTGGTTTTTGCACTTCTGCGCCCGCACCCGTGGCAATCGCCATTGGCACGAAGCCCAGAGAGGCAACCAGTGCTGTCATCAGCACGGGGCGGAAGCGCGAGAGCGCACCCTCGATGATTGCCCTGTTCGCCTCGATGCCTTCACGCACGAGTTGGTTGATGCGGGTAATCATCACCAGCCCGTTCAGCACTGCCACGCCCGAAAGTGCGATCAAGCCCACCGCCGCCGAGATAGAGAACGGCATCCCGCGCAGCCATAGGGTGATAATGCCGCCCGTAAGTGCTAAAGGCACGCCTGAGAACACCAGCAAGGCTTGTTTGACCGAGCCAAGCGCGGTGAACAGCAGCAAGAAAATCATGAAGAAGCAGGCTGGCACTACAACGCCGAGCCGAGCCTTCGCTTCTTCAAGGTTTTTGAATTGCCCACCCCATTCTAGCCAGTAGCCAGCGGGGATTTGCACCTTGCTGCTGATAGTGGCCTGTGCGTCTTTCACAAATGAGCCGATGTCACGCCCACGCACGTTGGCTTGAACCACCATGCGGCGTTTGCCGTTTTCACGGCTGATTTGGTTTAGCCCGTCGGTGACTTCCAGCTTCGCTACCTGCTTGAGTGGAATATAAGCGGGGCGAGTGTGCGGCTGGCCGCCGATGCGGTCGGCCATATTGTCATCATCGACAGGAAGTAACACGGGCAAGTTTTCCAACACGGTGAGGTCTTGTCGCATGGAATCAGGCAAGCGCACCAGAATATCAAAGCGGCGATCTCCTTGGAACACCAAGCCAGCCTCGCGGCCACCTACCGCAATGGAAAGCACGTCCAGCACATCACTGACATTCAAGCCGTAAC
>JBILIE010000127.1:0-5252 GCA_044350115.1 Rickettsiales bacterium | reverse complement strand
TAATTGCACTTGTGCACCACCAGAAAGCACAATGCTCGGCTTGTTTGAATCCAAATTCACCACCGCAATATTTTTATACGACACGCCACTGCGAAAACTGGTGCCCAGCGCCTTTGCACACGCCTCTTTCGCGGCAAAGCGTTTGGCATAGGTCGAGGCGGTGTTGTTACGTTGTATTCCAGCGCTGCGTCTTCGGGCTTTGGCCTGTTCTTCTGCCGTAAAAAAACGCTGTTCAAATCTTTCACCAAACCTTACCAGCGTTTTTTCAATGCGCCGGATGTCAACAAGATCGCTGCCAATGCCGATAATCATATTGCCCTCGCTTCATCCATCAATCGGCGCATTTTGTGAATGGCAGGTTGTAGCCCTGCAAACACCGCCTCGCCAATTAAAAAATGCCCAATATTGAGTTCCACCACTTGCGGGATGGCGGCGATTGCTTGCACATTATTATAATTCAACCCATGCCCTGCATGCACTTCCAAACCCAGTGCTGCGGCATAATCTACGGCGCGTTGTAGCCGCGCCAACTCTCCTGCCACACCTTCGGCATAGCTCCCCGTATGCAGCTCCACAATATCTGCACCTACCGCTTTTGCCGCTTCAATCTGGCGTAAATCAGACGTAATAAAAAGCGAAACGCGAATGCCCGCATCCGCCAATTTCCGCACCATCGGCTGCAGAGTGGGGCGAATCGCAATCACATCTAACCCGCCCTCCGTCGTCACTTCCTGCCGTTTTTCAGGAACAACACACGCCGCATTTGGAAGGGTGCGTAGCGCAATTTCCACCATCTCCTCCGTCGCCGCCATTTCAAAGTTCAGCGGCAGTGAGATTTCCGCCTTCAGCCGCGCAATATCCGCATCGCGGATATGCCGACGATCCTCCCGCAGATGCGCCGTAATGCCATCGGCTCCCGCCTCTTGCGCCAACAATGCCGCCCGCACAGGACAAGGAAACCCGCCTCCCCGCGCATTACGAAGGGTGGCGACATGGTCGATATTCACGCCGAGACGGAGTTTAATCATGATACCGCTCAATGCTCTGAATCACAGGCTGGGCGCGTAAATTGGCGATGATTTGGCTGAGCTGGTTGGTGTCTTTCACTTCAATATCAATCAGAATCTCGAAATAATCCTGATGGCGGGTGATAATTTTAAAGTTGCTGATGTTGCCTTCATCCCGCGCAATGCTATTGGTGAGAGCGGCTAAGCCGCCTTTTTCGTGGCTCACGCTGGCGCGCAGGCGACCAATATGCAGGCTATGTTCGCCGCTATCCCAGCTCACATCAATCCAGCGCTCAGGCGTTTCGGTGAAGTTATCCAGCGTTTCACAATCAGTGGTGTGAATGGTCACGCCACGCCCCGTGGTCACAATCCCCACAATTTTATCACCAGGAATGGGATGACAACAGCCCGCAAAATGAATCGCCATACCAGGAATCAGTCCCTTAATCGGCATCCCTCCCGATTTTTCTTTCGGGCGGCCTTTGATTTTTTCGAGCAGATTAATGTCTTTATTGTCTTTATCCTGCAACCGATTCGGCAGCAATAAATCCAACACCTTCTCGCGGCTCAGGCTGCCTTCGCCAATCTCCGCATAAGTATCTTCCGCCGTCTTTTTGCCGAGTGGCTTCAGGATAGCATCGAGCGTTTTATCATTAAGCTCTTTGCCCTCAATCTGACGGTAGGCCTTGTTTAGAATCGCCCGCCCCAGATTCACATATTCCTCACGCTGACGAATCCGCATGAATTTACGAATTTCCGATCGCGCCTTCCCCGTCACCACAAAGCGTTCCCACGCAGGGGACGGCGTTTGCGTTTTAGAGTTGATAATATCCACTTGATCGCCATTACGCAGCCGCGTTTTCAGCGGAACAATACGGCCATTAATTTTGGCACCCACACAGGTATTGCCTATTTTAGAATGCACCGCATAGGCAAAATCCACCGGCGTTGCGCCGCGTGGCAGCGGCATAATGTCGCCCTTGGGGGTGAAACAAAACACCTGATCGTGATACATTTCGAGCTTAGTATTTTCGAGGAAATCTTCCGCGCCTGAAGAATGTTCCAGAATCTCCAGCAGCTCGCGTATCCAGCGGAATTGCTTACCTTCCGTGTTCACATTACCCGCGCCTTGCTTATACGACCAATGCGCCGCCAGACCATATTCGGCAATTTCATGCATCTTGCGGGTACGAATCTGCACCTCAATACGCTGGTTCTGCGGGCCAATGACTGCCGTATGCAGCGATTGATAACCGTTGCCTTTGGGTGTGCTGATATAGTCTTTAAAATACCCTGGAATAGTGTGATACGACGAATGCATCACCCCCAATGCGTGATAACATTCTGGCACATCGGGCGCAACGATGCGATAAGCGATAATATCCGCAAGCTGTTCAAACCCCACATTTTTATTCTCCATCTTTTTCCAGATAGAATAGGGTTTTTTCTCACGCCCAAAGACTTCAAAGTTTTTAAGGCCTGATTCGTTCAATTTCTGCACAATCATTTGGCGGCTTTTTTCAATCGTCGCCCTGCCCTGTTCACGCAAAAACTTCAGACGGTTATTCACCGATTCATGGGCCTCAGGATACAGCACTTTAAAGGCAATATCCTGCAACTCGTCCTTCAAACGGCGCATCCCAATGCGCTCCGCCAGCGGTGCGTAAATATCCAAAGTTTCGCGGGCAATGCGCTGACGTTTTTCGGGCTTGGGGATGTGATCCAGCGTTTGCATATTATGCAGACGATCCGCCAATTTCACCAACAACACGCGCAAATCTTCCGACATCGCCACCAGCAATTTGCGGAAGTTCTCGGCTTGTTTTTCGCCTTCGGTTTCGGATTTGCTTTCTAAGCGCGAAAGCTTGGTCACCCCGTCCACCAACTGCGCGACTTCTTTGCCAAAATTCTTCTCGATATCCTCTAAGGTGACTTCGGTATCCTCCACCGTATCATGCAGCAATGCGGTGATAATGCTCGCCGTATCAAGCTTATAGCCCGTCAGCAACATCGCCACTTCTATCGGATGCGAAAAATACAAATCACCGCTGGCGCGCTTCTGCTCGCCATGCGCTTTGAGGCCAAATTCGTAGGCACGTTCAATCAACCCCGCATTAACGTCAGGGTCATATTCACGGATTTTAGAGATAAGTTCAGAAGCTGGGATCATACAATAACAGTTAAGGTTAACCGTTACTATAATCCAGTACTGATGTGATAATAAAGACGATTAATCGTTGATATCAACATTTTCTTCGTCAAGTGACAGGCCAGTGCATAGGTACATATCTACAATCTCACTCTTCCGCATTTACAACCCTGATCATATCCTTGGTCTTAAGGAGAAACATTATGCCCGATTCATTTACCGATATTCTTGGCCGCCAGTTTCAATCATTGGGGAGCCGCCTCAGCAGCGGGACACAAGCCACACAACAATCCATCTCGTCCGATGCACAAACACAAACCACCGAGCTGCCCATTTCCCCTCAGGATGTGCTGGGCATTATGCAAGGCAACAGTGCCTTCATGCAGCAATTTGAACAAAGCATCGAACAGAGTTTTTCAAAACTCGGCGACCGCGTTTTAGATAAATGGCTGAAAACCACGGATACAGAAATGCGCAAAAGCATCAACGAAATCACCAACCTTCTGGGTGAGCTTACAGGCGAGGCCGTTACAGGCAAAAACACTCTGGCCGATAGTGCCGACCATATCACAAGCGTGCTCGGTAGATTGGTAACAGGTGCAGCCACTAGTGCGCTCACCCGCCTGCTCACTCGCACCAAACGCACCGTAAGCGAGACTGACCGTTCACGAGAAGAGTCCGTGCGCTTCCGCGATTCACGCGGGCAACAACAGGCCGATCTTTCGCGTGAATTATCGAAAGGAAAGCGCTATCAATAGCGGATGATTCATACTCACCGCTCGCCTAATTTTGACGATCGCAAGCTGCCCCTCTCGCTGCTGATTCTACATTATACGGGGATGCAAACAGGCGCCGCCGCGCTCGAACGCCTCTGCCAAGCAGAAGCCAAAGTCAGCGCACATTATCTGGTGGAAGAAGATGGGCGAGTCTTTGCGCTAGTCGATGAATCCAAACGCGCATGGCATGCAGGTCTGAGTTATTGGCGTGGAATCACTGACATCAACAGCGCCTCTATTGGCATTGAAATTGTAAATAAAGGGCATGAATTTGGCTATCACCCCTTCCCGCAAGCACAGATGGAATCTGTACGCGACCTCTGCCGCGAAATCATCGCTCGCCACAACATCGAACCCCGCAACGTCATCGGCCATTCCGACATCGCCCCCGAACGCAAACAAGACCCCGGCGAGTTGTTCGATTGGCAATGGCTGGCGAAGAATGGCGTGGGATTGTTTCCTCGCGCCTCAAACCACACAGCGCAAAGCACACAACTCACCGAATACGGCTACAATCCCGCCATTCCCCTGTCTGCCACCATCACCGCCTTCCAGCGGCACTTCCGTCCTTCTTTACTCAATGGGGTGTGGGACGATGAATGTGCGTCGATCCTTGCGGCGTTGCTTAAAACAGTGTAGGTAGTTCTCACCAGATGGTCGGATGATCGCGAGGGAAACTTCGAGGAAAGTCCGGACTCCATGAAACAGGATGGCGGATAACGCCCGCCGGGGGCAACCCCAGAGCCAGTGCAACAGAGAACAAACTACCTACACTTCGGTGTGGGAAAAGGTGAAAAGGTGCGGTAAGAGCGCACCGCGCTTCTGGTAACAGAAGTGGCACGGTAAACCTCATCCGGAGCAAAACCAAATAGGGGCGGCATATGGCGCGTTTCACGTCGTTGCCCGGGTTGGTTGCTAAAGGCGTCAGGTAACTGCCGCCGTAGATGAATGATCATCTCCGCCGCAAGGCGCAGACAAAATCCGGCTTACAGACCATCTGGTATTAACTTTTTCTTTACTCTAAGATGATATTCTCTATTCGTGCAAGCCAATCTCCCTCCCCCCGAACCCCCTGATGACCTTGTGCGCGAAGCACAGGATAAGTTGTTTATCCATACGGTTGCAAAGCAACTTCGGGAGGATGATCTTGCGCTTGAACCCAAAGGAACTGCCTCTTCCAGTACTACTTGGATTAGAAAAGTAGTTGAAGAAGTAGATGCAAAAATAGAAAACTCCCCCTTCAAAAATTAAATACGTTCAACAACTTAAAACTCACAGCTAGACTCTCCCCCGCACTTCTGCCATAACCCTTTGCATGAA
>JBILIE010000016.1:0-13000 GCA_044350115.1 Rickettsiales bacterium | reverse complement strand
ACCCGTGAGAGGCTTTCCTGCGCGATGAGCGAGCCGAGGACGGGCACCGCCCAGCTATCGAGCCATGGCCAGAGCGTTTCTGTGGGCGCGATAAAGGAAAGGCGCGGCGCTTCGATACTGTGCCACGCCGCCGCTATGCCCCCCGCATCGCCGATCAACCCGCAAGCAAGCGCGATCAGCCCCAGCGCCACGATAATGCCCTGCAGGAAATCGGTGTAAACATCGGCCAGTAATCCACCCATGGTGGTGTAGATCGTGACGAAGATTGTGGCGAAAAGGAGCGCTTGTGGGTGCGAAATCGGAAGCACTGTCCCGATGATCAGCGAAAAAGCCAGTAATTGAGCCGCCGCCCAGAGCAGCGAAGTGACGAGGGTGAGCAGACAGGCCAGTTTTTCTGCTGGCACCCCAAAGTGATCCCGAAAGAAATCGCCGATGGTTACATAGCCCGCCTCCCGCATTTTGCGGGCGAGTAAAAAGCCCATTAGGAGCAGACAAAGCGTGTAACCAAAGGGATCGGCGCGGCTATCGGCAATGCCGCCGCCTGCGATAGCTGCCGAGGTGCCCATGACTGTTTCGGCGCCAAACCAGGTGGCAAAAAGCGACATACTCGCCAGCCCTAGTCCTAAGCTGCGCCCCGCCAACAAGAAGTCCGTCTCGCTACGCACAAAGCGCGAGGCGAAATAGCCGATACCGAGTTGTACTGCCAAATAGATTGCTAATGCCGTTGCGAGCATCTCACCGCCTTTAATTCTACATTGGTTGATTACTGATATGTTTTTGCGAAGTCACGCGATTTTGTGAGGTGTCCACAACACTTGCCGCAAGTTATAACTTATGTTATACAGAAACGATGATTACCACTCTTAAAATCACGTCCATTGGCAATTCGGTTGGCGTTATCCTGCCAAAAGAGCTGCTCGCGCATTTTAACCTCGAAAAAGGGGACGAGCTGCATGTGAGCCTGACCCCCGATGGCTATGCGCTGACGCCGTATGATGAGGAGTTTGTAAGCCAGATGAGGATGGGCGAGCAAATTATGCGCGAAGATCGTGATGTGCTTAAATTGTTGGCACAATAGAGGTCTGTGATGTCTGAACCCGTATGGATAATCAAATCTGCGTTGCTGCGGCTGCACGATGCACAGCTTGCAGAGCACGGAGGCATTCGTGGGGTGAACGAAGATTTATTAGAATCTGCACTCAACTGTGCTCGTCAAAAATTTTATTACTCTGACACAACTCTGCCGCTACTCGCTGCTGCTTATGGCTTTGGTCTGTGTCGCAATCATCCATTTAAAGATGGCAACAAGCGGGCTGCACTTATTGCGATGCGCCTCTTTTTGATGGCGAACAGCTACGACATTGCCGTGGATAAGGCCGAGAAGTACCAAACCATTATGCGGCTTGCCGATGGCGAAATGTCGGAGGAACAATTAGGCGAATGGATTGTCGCGCATATGGTTGCGCGTGGATAAATTACTGCTGCAACAGACGATAGAGCGATTAACCGCTGCGGGTTGCGATAGCCCCAGACGCGAGGCAGAATTACTTTGGCAGCATGCTATTTCTAAGGAAGGGCTTACCCGCCCCGCTGACGCTGCGCGCCTCGCCTTGCTTGGCTGGGGGTTCTCTTCAGAGTATTTAGGCCGTTTCGAAAAACTCATACAGCGGCGGATTAGGCGGGAGCCGATAGCACAGATTTTGGGGCGGAAGGCATTTTGGAGCCTTGACTTTTATGTGAATCAGCATACTTTAACCCCGCGCCCCGATAGTGAAACGGTGGTGGAAGCGGCGCTAAGCTTAGTTGAGCGCAAAGATTCCCCCATTCGCCTGTTAGATTTAGGCACGGGAAGCGGCTGTCTCTTACTGAGTTTATTGCACGAATTGCCCCATGCGACGGGGTTGGGCGTGGATGCAAGCGAAGAAGCCTTAGCCGTAGCCGCGCAGAATGCACAACACTTACAGCTCGCTGCCCGGGCAACACTGATTCAGGGCAATTGGGCACAAGGAATAAACGAAACCTTTGATATGGTGATTAGCAATCCTCCTTACATCCCCATGCGCGATCTGGCCTCTTTGATGCCGGAAGTGCACGATTTTGAGCCGCATAGCGCACTCTTTGCGGGTGCGGATGGGCTGGATGATTATCGCCAGATTCTTGCCGATATGCCGCGTTTGCTGAAAGCAGGCGGCCATGCGGTACTGGAATTAGGCATCGGTCAAGCCGAAGCAGTCCGCCAGATGGGCGAATCTGCGGGGCTTCGTTTTATGAATACACACAAAGATCTGGCGCAGATCGACCGCGCCATTGTTTTTACTAACCACTAAGGATTTTCATGCAGCCACCACGCAGACCCAACAACAATCAAGGCAACAACCCTAATCGCGGTGGCGGTGGGATGATGCCACGGCACAATAACAAAAATCGCCATCAGGGGCAGAATCGCAACCAGAACCAGAACCGTGGAAGTTCGGCGCAGGGCGGGCGGATCAACATCAGTCAGGTGACCAATCAGCGCGATAAATATCAGAATATGGCGCGGGACGCGCAGCATAGCGGCGATCGGGTGATCACCGAATATTATCTGCAACATGCGGATCACTATCAGCGGTTGATTAATGAATATAACGAGGAGCAGGAAGCGCGCCGTCCGCAAACGCCCGAGCCGCAGCCGCAACAAATATACTCTGAAATTCCAGAAGGTGGTTCTGACAATCAGCCTTCTGAAAACAACGATTCTGCTGAAGCACCCGCCTCACCACAAGCAGCCGCGCAAAGCCAGCCGCGCATGCGCAATGAGCGCCGCCAGCGTACGCCACGCCCAGAGCGTCAGAGCGAAACCACGGCGGATGATGCGGATAACGGCCCCGCTATTTCGTCAATCTTGCCTCCGCCGATCATTATTGATACAGATGATTTAGAGCGTGCAGCTGCAGCTGCAGACGGAGAATAGCTCTCTATTTGAGGGGAGCTTGCTCCCTCAACCCCCCCGGCTCACGCCGCCTCGCTTTGCTCGGTTAAAGAGGCTATTTCTTTTTGCGGCGGGGGTCGATAAATGCCTCCAGCTTTGCCCCATAAACAGGGAGGCTGAGGCCGAAAGGCACCATGCGTTCAGGTTCGACATAGAGCGAGATGACAGGGTTTTTGCCTTTCATCTTCTTGAGCTCTTTGTCTTTGTAGCCCATGAGCGGCACACGTTGCAGCGCCAGTTTAATGGCGGGTCGCATGATGTTATTAAAGCGTACATTGACCGAGGGGTTTGCGATGCTGGCATCGACGCGGAAGAGGCGTTTGCCATCGTAAATAGTCACAGAGAAATCTGCTGGGGGCACGCCCCCTACGCTTCGCTGCCCCCCGCTGCGCGCCTCGCTTTGCTCGGTTGGAGCGTTGCGCTTGTTCAAAGCAGCCTTCAGCTTTTCACGCATCACAAAAAAGCCGGTGAGAATATCCACGGCTCCGCGTTTCATTTCCTGTGGCACTAGCGGGCGGCTTTCTTCTCTGGGCGGCACAATCTTTTCTTCCACGGGGAAGCCTTGTGCATCATAACCGATGGCAATCAGCCGCTCATCGCCATTATCGACATAGTCGCTGCTATAAAGTTTTGGGAGAGGTCTATTTTGAAGGGGGAGTTCTCCCCCTGCGACCCCCACGGCTAGCGCCGCCTCGCCTTGCTCGGTTGGGTTTTTGTTTGTTGGGGCACGCCCCAAACCCCCGCTGCGCGCCTCGCCTTGCTCGGTTGAAACACGGCTCATAATACCGCTTACTTTTGTGGTGCTTTCGTGTTTGTTAAATAGCAGCGCAATCCCTGCGGTTTTGCCCTTGGCCACCATATCATAGGTGTCGCCTGATTGCTTCATGGTGATCGTTAACTCGCCGAGCGGCACCCGCGCCCAAGTGAAATAAAGCGTATCGGTATAGTCGAGTTCCTCTGCGGCTATAGCGGGCAAAGCAAAAGAAATGAGAATAACAAAAAGCAAGGCCTTGAAGAATGAATGCCACATACACACATGAGTATAGACCACCAACCCTTAACCATCAATGCATCTTATGAATTTTGAAAAATTTACCGACCGCGCTAAAGGTTTTATTCAGGCCGCACAAGGCATTGCCCTGCGCGAGAATCATCAGCGTTTCACACCGGAACATCTGACCAAAGCCCTGCTGGATGACGAAGAAGGCATGGTGATGAATCTGATCACTGCAGCGGGGGGTAAAACCAAAAACCTGCTGGCAGAAGTCACCGCAGAAATTGCCAAACTGCCGCGCGTGGAAGGCTCTGGTGCCAGTGGGATGCATCTCGACCCAGCGCTTGCACGCATTTTTGATTCTGCGGAGCAGCTTGCGAAAAAAGCTGGCGATGAATTTGTAACGGTCGAGCGGCTGCTGCAAGCCATTGCCATTTCTACTGATACCGCCAGCGGCACCATTTTAAAGGCCGCAGGGGCGACCCCACAAGCACTCGAAAAGGCTATTGCTGATGCGCGCAAAGGCCGTAAAGCCACGGGCGCGAATGCAGAAGATAGCTTTGAGGCGCTCAAAAAATACACCCGCGATTTGACGGAAGCGGCGCAACTGGGCAAGCTTGACCCCGTCATCGGACGCGAGGAGGAAATCCGCCGCACCATGCAAGTGCTCTCGCGTCGTACGAAGAATAATCCCGTGTTGATCGGCGAACCAGGGGTGGGGAAAACCGCGATTGTGGAAGGTCTCGCTCTGCGCATCACTAGCGGTGACGTGCCCGAAACGCTCAAGAATAAAAAATTGCTGGTGTTGGATCTCGGCGCGCTGATTGCAGGCGCAAAATATCGGGGCGAATTTGAAGAACGCCTCAAAGCCGTATTGCAGGAAACGAGCCACGCCGAAGGCGAGATCATTTTGTTTATCGACGAATTGCATACCCTTGTCGGGGCGGGTGCATCGGAAGGCTCAATGGATGCCAGCAACCTGCTCAAACCCGCACTGGCGCGGGGTGAGCTGCATTGTATTGGCGCGACGACGCTTAACGAGTACCGCAAATATATTGAGAAAGACGCTGCCCTTGCTCGCCGCTTCCAGAGCGTGTTTGTGAGTGAGCCGACGGTGGAAGCTACCATCTCGATTTTGCGTGGCCTCAAGGAAAAATACGAGATGCATCACGGGGTGCGCATTACCGATACGGCGATTGTAGCGGCTGCCACGCTCTCGAATCGTTATATCACCGACCGCTTTTTGCCTGATAAAGCCATTGATTTGATGGATGAAGCGGCATCACGCTTGCGGATGGAAGTGGATTCTAAACCCGAAGAATTGGACGAAATTGATCGCCGCCTGAATATGCTCAAAATCGAGCGCGAGGCGCTGAAAAAAGAGCCCGACGAAGCCTCGCAAAAACGGCTCGAAAAACTCCATGCCGAAATCGCGAATCTGGAGGAAGAGTCGCGGGCGCTGGGCAGCAAGTGGACGCAGGAAAAATCGCACCTTGATGAGGGTCGAAAACTGAAAGAGGAGCTAGAGGCCAAGCGGCTAGAGTTCACCCGCGCCCAGCAAAAAGGCGATTTAGAGAAAGCAGGTGAACTCTATTACAGTATCATCCCAGAGTTGGAAAAGAAACTCAAAGAGGCAGAAGTTTCGCGCAATACCACGATGATTACGGAAGCGGTGACAGAAGACGACATCGCAGGGATTGTTTCGCGCTGGACGGGCGTTCCCGTTGAAAGAATGCTCGAAGGCGAGCGTGAGAAATTGCTGAAGATGGAAGACGCACTGCATAAACGCGTCATCGGTCAGCAAGAAGCGGTGGAAGCGGTGAGCAACGCCGTGCGTCGTGCGCGTTCTGGCCTTGCTGACCCGAACCGTCCGTTGGGTTCGTTCCTCTTCCTCGGGCCTACTGGCGTGGGCAAAACAGAACTCACCAAAGCACTCGCTGAATTTATTTTTGACGACGAAAGCGCCCTGCTGCGGATTGATATGTCGGAATATATGGAGAAACACGCCGTTGCCCGTCTCGTCGGCGCGCCTCCGGGTTATGTAGGCTATGAAGAAGGCGGGACGTTGACTGAGGCCGTGCGCCGCCGTCCGTATCAAGTGATTTTGTTTGATGAAGTCGAAAAAGCGCATCCTGATGTGTTTAACATTTTGCTGCAAGTGCTGGATGATGGTCGTTTGACCGATGGCCAAGGGCGCACGGTCGATTTCAAAAATACCATGATTATCCTGACCAGCAATCTGGGGTCGGATGCTTTAGCGGATGCCACCAACATCACCGATAAAATCCGTGAGAAGGTGATGGAAAGTGTCCGTAAAGCCTTCCGCCCCGAATTTTTGAACCGGCTGGATGAGATCCTCATCTTCAATCGTCTGAACAAAGAGCAAATGACAGGCATTGTTGCTATCCAATTGAAACTATTGCAGCAAAGACTCGCCGAGCGTCACATCACCCTCGCGCTTGATGATAGAGCAAATCAATGGTTGGCGGATGAGGGGTATGATCCTGTCTATGGGGCGCGTCCGTTAAAACGTGTGATCCAGCGATCGCTCCAAAACCCCATTGCCGAGCGTTTATTGGCTGGGTCTATTAAAGATGGAGATACGATAGACATTTCTGCGGATAAAAACGGCCTCAAAATCGACTCTGACAGAAAAAAAGAGGCGGCTTAGGTGAAAGCTCAGTGTCCAATTTGCCAAACTTTTCACGTGGACGAGCTTCAGCCGTATGAAGGGAGGCTCAACGATACTCGGCGCTGCCGTTGTTTTCGTTGTGGAGAATTTGAAACAACGCTACATGATGTGGCGTTTTCTCCTGAAGAAAGAGCATTCATCAGCCATACTATCCGATGGAATCAGGTCAGAAAGATTCACCCAGAAACATACCGCAAGAAAGATGCAGAAAACATTCTACAAAATTGTGTCCAGTTTTCACCAATTGAGAAACAAAACAATCTCATTGCCTACTTGGCAGAATATGAAGCGGCAGGAAAATATGTAGATGCGCGTGAGTGTGGGTTACTCTCGCTGATGGGTGTTGCTGTGCCAGATACCTATGCCATTCCAGAATATGAGTGGCTTTGCAAAGATCTATCTGATCGGGGTCTGATAGAGTCTCCAGATAGATCGGAAGGAGACGTAATAGCGGAGAATAAATATCGAACGTTTCCTTTCATGCGGGTCAAGCTCACCGTCACAGGCTGGCAATATTGGGAAGAACTTAAGCGTTCAGGCGTGGGCAGCAAACAGGCTTTTATGGCCATGATGTTTCCAAAAGAGGAGGGCGAAGATAATTTTGAAATCAGCAAGCAAATTGAAGCTATCTTCAAAGCCCTTCAGCAGGAAGTCGCCAAAACAGGCTTCTCGCTGGATAATCCCTTACTCAGTACACCCCGAAATGGCCTGATTGACGACCATCTGGAAGTCGCCATCAAAACCTCGCGTTTTGTGGTGGCCGATTTAACGGGGGGTAATCAGGGAGCTTACTGGGAGGCAGGATTAGCGCGAGGGCTTGGCAAGCCTGTATTCTATATCTGCAAGGCAGATATAAGCGAAAAGCCGCATTTTGACACCAACCACCACGTCACCATTTTCTGGGAAGTTGGCAAAGAGCAGGAAGCAGCAGAAAAACTCAAACATGCCATCCGCAACTCTATCCCCGAAGCAAGAATGGAAGACTAATCGCCTAATCAATAAACGGGATGATATCGATCGGGTCGCAACCGCTTAAAGTGAGTAGTAGCGCAAGGCCTAAAAAGGTGAGTGTTTTTATTTTCATGCGCTTATTCCTTTTCCGTGGGGAGATTTTTTAGTCGATAGAGCAATTCTAATGCTTCTTTCGGGGTGAGATTATCGGGGTTTGTATTCATTATTTCTTGCTCTAGCAAGGACGATTTCGGCTCCGAAACAATAGGTGCAGCATGGGCGAATAGCGGCAACGGTTCTGCCATGCCGGCGGGGCGGATGCTCGCGCTGCCTTCGCTTTCGAAGCGTTTGAGCAAGCCAGTGGCGCGGGCGATGACGGAAGCGGGCAGGCCGGCTAATCCCGCCACATGAATCCCGTAAGAGCGATCGGCGGCACCTGCGGCGACGGAATGTAGAAAAATCACCTCGCCCTTCCATTCTTTGACTTTGAGGTGGTAACTTGCAAGCGAGGAGAGTTTACCGCATAACTGCGTGAGCTCGTGATAATGGGTGGCGAAGAGGCCGCGACAGCGGGTGAGGTCGTGCAGATGTTCGACCACCGCCCAAGCGATGGCGAGGCCGTCGTAAGTGGCGGTGCCGCGCCCGATTTCGTCGAGAATCACCAGCGATTTCGGTGTAGCTTGGGCGAGAATCGTCGCGGTTTCGACCATCTCGACCATAAAGGTGGAGCGTCCGCGCGCCAGATCATCCGCTGCGCCGACGCGGGAGAAAACACGATCCACCACGCCAATTTTGGCATTGGCGGCAGGTACGAAACTGCCTATTTGTGCCATAATCGCCATCAGCGCATTTTGGCGCAAGAAGGTGCTTTTACCTGCCATATTGGGGCCGGTGAGTAGCCAGATTCTGCCACCGTCATTGCGAGCGGAGCGAAGCAATCCAGTCTGGATTGCCGCGTCGGCTTCGCCTCCTCGCAATGACGAAGTGGAAAAATTTTCCAAGCGGCAATCATTGGCGATGAACTGCGCGCCTTGTTTGCGTAGTGCTTGTTCGACAATTGGGTGACGGCCTTTTTCGAGGGTGAAATCATCGCCAGTGGTGAGCTGCGGGCGGCAGTAATCTTGTGCCACGGCAAGTTCGGCGAGGGAAACGGAAACATCGAGCCCCGCCAATATCTGCGCGGCGAGGGCAAGTGTATCTGATTCAGCTTGTAATAGGGCAATGAGTTGCTCGTAAATTTCTAGCTCGATTTTAAGGGCGCGGCTGCCCGCTTCACTTAGTTTTTGTTCCAGCTCCACCAGCTCGGTGCTGGAATAGCGCATCACTCCTGCGAGGGTCTGGCGGTGGAAAAATGGCTCGCTCATTTTGGCGGCGTGATTAGCGGAAATTTCTACAAAATAGCCTAGCACATTATTGAATTTAATTTTGAGCGTATTCACGCCTGAATGTTGCTGATAGCGCAGTTGAAGCGCGGCGATATGGCGTTTGCTTTCGTCGCGCAGGGTGCGAAATTCGTCGAGCGCGGCGTGATAATTTGGGGCGATGAAGCCGCCATCACGCGCCAGCAACGGTGGTTCTTCCGTCAATGCACGACCAAGTTCTTGCCGCAGATTTGAGTGATCGTTTAAGTTTTCCACCAGCCCTGCAAGGCTTGCGGGCAGGCCATTGGAGGCGTGGCGCTCGAACAATAGTTTCAGTGCGGCGATCGTGTTGAGGCTGCGTAAAATTGCCTGTAAATCGCGTGGCCCCCCGCGCCCAACACAAAGCCGCGAAAGGGAACGCTCCATATCGGAGCAAGCCTTTAACGTGGTGCGGATTTCTTTGCGTAAACCGCTTTGCTGCACAAAAAACTGGACTTGATCAAGGCGGTGTTCGATACGCTCCACTTGTGTCAGCGGTTGGCTGAGGCGACGTGCGAGTAGGCGCCCACCCGCTGCGGTTACCGTGCAATCCATTGCGGCGAGTAAGCTGCCCTGATGCTGCCCGCTAAGGGTTTGCAGAATTTCGAGATTACGCATCGTCGCGGGGTCAATCGCCAGAAATTCCTGTTGGATGAGTTTGCGCGGGGCGTTGAGGCGCGGCATTGCGCCCAATTGCGTCAGTTGCAGATATTCGAGCAATGCCGCACAGGCTGAATAATCGGCACGATTCAGCGTGCCCAAGCTTTCCAGCGCGCCGAGCTTTAAATGGCTTTTGAGGAGCGCCTCACCCTTCTTCGCATCAAAGCGTAAAGAGGGCTGGAAGGTGAGGCGGATACCGCCTTCTTCGAGTGCTTTCACTTGCTCAATGTCAAAATCATTCGGCAGCAAACATTCGCTAGGTTGCAGGCGGAGGATATCTTCCCGCAGCGTGGTTTTCGTGCTGGCTTGTATGGTAAATTCGCCTGTAGAAATATCCACCCATGCCAAGCAAGCTTGGCTGTTTCTTTTTGTAGGGGGGATACTCCCCCGAGCTTCGCTCTCCCCCGCGGCTCTCGCCGCCTCGCCTTGCTCGGTTGGGAAGTTGTCGGCAAAGCCAATTGCGGCGAGGAAGTTACTGGCGCGGGCGTTGAGCAGGCGTTCTTCCGTAATCGTGCCGGGTGTGACGACGCGCACGACATCGCGTTTGAGGACGGCTTTATAGCCGCGCTTTTTGGCTTCTTCGGGTGTCTCAAGCTGCTCGCAGATGGCAACTTTGGTGCCGCTGGCAATCAATTTTTCGAGGTAGGTTTCGTGGCTATGCACAGGCACGCCGCACATCGGGATATCCTCGCCGCCATGTGTGCCGCGTTTGGTGAGCGCAATATCGAGTATTGCCGCAGCCTTAATCGCATCATCAAAAAACAGCTCATAAAAATCGCCCATGCGGTAAAATAACAGGCAATCCGAATAGCGCGATTTGAGGTCAAGATATTGCTGCATGACGGGGGTCGTCTGCGGGGTATCGGTTTTAATGAGGGCGGCGGCTTTCATGGGAGGGTGAGTGTAGCGGTCTATGATGAGAGGATAAAGTGGAAATGTTTGTTTACCATTTTACCCATTCTGAAACACCCGCATCGCCGCCGATTTGCTGCGGTGCAGCAAGGGTTTTGCTTGCCAGAGCGGGGCGCGTGTGGATATGTAGCAGACCCACTAAAAAATAAAAAACAATGCAGGAATTCTCATGGCCGCAAAAGACAAAGACCAAATTACTCGTGAAGAAGCGCTGGCGTTTCACTCTGAAGGCAAACCCGGCAAGCTGGAAATTACGCCCACCAAACCGCTGATGACGCAGCGTGATTTGTCGCTGGGCTATTCCCCTGGGGTTGCAGTGCCTTGCGAGGAAATTCATCGCGATCCGTCGCTGGCGTATAAATATACCGCAAAGGGTAATATGGTCGCGGTAATTTCTAATGGTACGGCGGTGTTGGGGCTTGGAAATCTTGGCGCGCTGGCGTCGAAACCCGTGATGGAAGGTAAGGCGATTCTGTTCAAGCGCTTTGCGGATATTGATAGTATCGACATTGAAGTGGATACGACTGATCCCGATGAATTTATCAATGCGATTAAATATCTGGGGCCAAGCTGGGGCGGGATTAATCTGGAAGATATTGCGGCGCCTGAATGTTTTATTATCGAACAAAAACTTAAAGAGATTATGGATATTCCCGTATTCCATGACGACCAGCATGGTACGGCGATTATCTGCGCGGCGGGGATGATTAATGCGGCGGAACTTTCAGGCCGTAAATTTAAAGATCTCAAAGTGGTGGTAAACGGCGCGGGAGCGGCGGGGATTGCGTGTCTGGAGCTGCTCAAACGCATGGGCGTGCCGCATAATAATGTGTTGCTCTGCGACCGTGATGGTGTGGTGTATGAAGGCCGTACGGCGAGCATGAATCAGTGGAAATCCGCCCATGCCGTGCCCACCAAAGCGCGTACGCTTTTGGATGCGATGACGGGCGCACATGTGTTTATTGGCCTTTCTGCCGCAGGGGCGGTGAGCAAGCAGATGGTGAAGGCAATGGCGCCGAACCCAATTATTTTTGCGATGGCGAATCCGATTCCCGAAATTCTGCCAGAGGAAGTGCATGCCGTGCGTAGCGATGCGATTGTGGCGACAGGCCGCTCGGATTATCCGAATCAGGTGAATAACGTGATGGGCTTCCCTTACATCTTCCGTGGTGCGCTGGACGTGCAGGCGAGCGAGATTAACGAGGAAATGAAAATCGCTTGCGCGCAAGCGATTGCGGAACTGGCGCGGGAAGACGTGCCCGACGAAGTAGCGGCGATTTATTCAGGCAAAAAACTGCGTTTTGGTGCGGAATATATCATTCCCACGCCGTTTGATCCGCGCCTCATCAGCACACTACCTGTTGCGGTGGCAAAAGCGGCGATGAAATCGGGCGTGGCACGCAAGCCTATTAAAGACATGGACGCTTATGTCAAACAACTGGCGGCGCGTCGTGACCATACTGCCAATAGCCTGATGCCGATTTTTGAGCATCTGCGCGATGAGCCGCAACGCGTGATTTTCGCGGAAGGCGAGGACGAAAATATTATCCGCGCTGCGGTGCGCTGGCGCGATATGGGCTTTGGCACTCCGATTTTGGTTGGGCGTGCGGATAGGATTGAAGAAGGCTTTCGCTCTATTGGTCTGCGTAGCACGCGAGGCATCGAAATCATGAATGCGGCACTCAGCAAAAAGAATACCGTGTATATTAATCATTTGTATGAACGTTTGCAGCGTCAGGGCTTTCTGCGCCGCGACTGCGTGCGGATGGTCAAAAACGATCGCAATATTTTTGCCTCTTGCATGTTGGCGATGGGCGATGGCGATGCGCTGATTACAGGGCTGACTCGTAATTCCACCGTTTGTTTGAACGACATCCGCAAAGTGATTGACACTAACCCGAATGAGATTCTGATGGGTTTGTCGATGTATATTGCACGCGAACAAACCATCTTTATCGCCGATACGGTGGTGAATGAATTGCCGACGGCAGAGGAGCTGGCCGATATCGCCTGCGCTGCCGCGAAAGAGGTGCGTAGCATGGGGCATGAGCCGCGTGTGGCGCTACTCTCTTACTCCAATTTCGGCAATCCGATGCGTGAGAAATCGCAGCGCGTGCGCGATGCCGTGAAGGTGCTGGACGATCGCAAAGTTGATTTCATCTATGAAGGCGAGATGAGCGCGGATGTGGCACTCAACCCGCAATTGCTGGCAATGTATCCGTTCAGCCGTTTGAAAGAGCCGGCGAATATCTTGATTATGCCCGCCTTGCATACGGCGAATATCAGCACCAAATTGCTGCAGCAACTCAGCGACGGGACAATGGTGGGCCCCATCATGCTCGGCCTCGAAAAACCCGCGCAGATTGTGCAGATGGGCAGTAGCGTCACGCAGATCATCAACATTGCCGCCGTCGCCGCGC
>JBILIE010000180.1:0-3866 GCA_044350115.1 Rickettsiales bacterium | reverse complement strand
AGCTGAAAGCGCAGATGGCAAAGCCAGCGAAAAAAGCAGTTGCCGCCGCCAAGACGGTGAAGAAAGCCGTCGCGGAAGCAGCGCCTAAAGCACCAGCAAAAAAGCTAGCCGCAAAAGCAAAAAAGCGGGCGTAAATGCGTCACGCACCTTCTGCTGATATTGCTTATATCCGCCAGCTCTTTGCGCCAGAATCGGCTGCGGCTGTTGCCGCGCAAGCCGCGTTGGAGCAACATGCGCCAGAGATTGCAGGGATTTCTATTGGGCCTGAGGAAGGTAAATTGCTGCAACTGCTGATTCGTATGAATGGCATCAAGCGTGTGGTGGAGATCGGTTCACTGGCGGGGTATTCTGGCTTGTGGATGGCGGAGGCACTGCCCGATGACGGTGAGATTCATTTAATTGAGCGCGATGCGGCGCATGCGGCGTTGATACGTGCGCGGCTTTCAGCCAAGATGGTGCTGCATGAGGGCGCGGCGCTGGATATTTTGCCAACACTTTCTGGCTCTTTCGATATGGCGTTTATTGATGCGGATAAACCCAATTACGCACATTATCTCGATTGGGCAGAAGTGAACGTACGACGTGGTGGGCTGATTGTGGGGGATAATACCCTGCTCTTTGGCACTGCCAGCAGCGATACTCCGCCCAGCGGCAAAGGCGCCCCCTCTAAGGCGGCGTGGGAGGCCATGCGCGCTTTTAATGCCCGCCTCGCCGATCCCCAGAAATATTGCTCGATGCTGATACCCACCGCCGAGGGAATGACGGTGGCGGTGAAGTTATTTTAGACTAAACTGCGCTGCATTGGCCGCTTGAGCGGAGTGTGGGGGAATGATGCAAAAGAGAACACTTAATCGTCCTGAGATTTTTATGCATTGTCATTAAACCTTCATCTTTTGAAGTTAAGATGGATGAATGGAATCACGCATTGCTGTCACGGAAATAGAAGAAATCGTTAAAAAGAAGCCGCGTTTTGGTAAGCATGGCGGGGCGGTACTGGCGGGGGGGGGGCTGCTCTATGGCTTTGACGATTGTCTGTTTAACCTCAACACCGTCGATGCCTGTGTGGCGCATGCTTCGGGCATGGTGGGGAAATTTCAGGCGGTGGGAGATCACTTGATCGTGTGGGCGACGGCTATTTTTCGAGCCGTTTTTTAATAGTCAAACATGCTTTTACTAGGTAATGTGCGCTTCTTTACCTCAGCAGGAGCTTTTATGAGCAACACCAAAAATTATCAATTCGCCACCAAAGCCATTCATAGCGGCAATCCGACGGATCCTGCTTTTGGATCGCCTCTGCCGCCTATTTATCAATCGGTTTCGTTTGAATTTCCGAGCGCACAATCGGCGGCGGATCGTTTCCAGCTGCGCGAATTTGGTCAGATCTATAGCCGCTTGACCAACCCCACGACGGATTTACTGGAATCGCGCCTTGCAGTGCTGGAAGGTGGCTCGGCGGCGGTTGTAACTTCTTCAGGGCACTCGGCACAATTGCTGGCTTTCATGCCAGTGATGGCAGCGGGGGATCATATTGTTGGGTCTAATCGCCTCTATGGTGGTTCTACCAGCCAGTTGCTCAACACTTTTCCACAGCATTTTGGCTGGCAGACGACGCTTGCCGATGCGGATAATCCCGATTCTTTCAAAGCTGCGATTAAAGAAAACACCAAAGCCATTTTTGTGGAAGCCTTGGCGAATCCCGGTGGTGTGGTGGTGGATATTGAAAAAATCGCGAAAATTGCCGATGAAGCGGGGATTCCACTGATGGTGGATAATACTTTGGCGACGCCGTATTTGCTGCGTCCGTTTGATTATGGCGCGAATGTGGTGACGTATTCGACCACCAAATTCCTTTGCGGCAATGGCTCGGCACTGGGCGGCGCGGTGATTGATGGCGGCAATTTTGATTGGTCAAAATCTAACAAATTCCCCGCACTCACCGAGCCTTGCGCGGCCTATAATGGCATGAAATTTCATGAAACTTTTGGCAATATGGCACTGGCGATTCATGCCAAAGCCGTGGGTCTGCGCGATATTGGCGCGACACAACAGCCGATGAATGCGTTTCTCACTACTTTGGGAATTGAAACCTTGGCCGTGCGGATGGATCGCCATGTGAGCAATGCACAAAAAGTGGCGGAATGGCTGGAGCAACAGCCCGAAATTGAAAGCGTGACTTATGCGAGTTTGAAATCGAGCAAATATTATGCATTGGCGCAAAAATATCTGCCTAAGGGTGCAGGCGCGCTGTTCAGCTTCACCGTGAAAGGTGATCTGGCCGACGCAAAACGCTTTATTGAAGCGCTGGATTTGTTCACTTTCGTTGCGAATATCGGCGATACGCGCAGTTTGATTATTCACCCTGCCAGCACCACGCATAGCCAGCTGCAACCAGAACACCGCAAAAACGCGGGGATTATGGATGGTACGATGCGTGTGAGCATTGGTCTGGAAGATGTGACCGATATTATCGGCGACATTGCGCAAGCACTGAAAGTGTATCGCGGCGCGGGCAAAAAAGCGGCGTAGGATTTATTAGCTGCACTTCGTGCGTTGGCGAATCCTCCTCCCATCTTCCCAAAGAACGGCTCACGCGTTCCGCGCTCCGCACTTGCTCGGATGGGAGTATTGAATAGAACCGCAGAAACAAAAAAGCCCTCACAGATTTTCTGTGAGGGCTTTTTTGTTGAATGCTTGTGCAGTCTAGCGCAGATGCACCTTTTCCAGCAATTGCTGTACGGATTCGACCGATTGATCGAACATCTGTTTTTCTTGCGTGTTGAGCGAGATTTCGATGATCTTCTCTACGCCGCCTTTGCCGATGATGCAGGGCACGCCCACATACATATCCTGCACGCCGTATTCGCCGTTGCAATAGGCCGCACAAGGGAAGACGCGGCGTTTATCGAGCAGATACGACTCCGCCATCGCAATCGCTGAAGATGCGGGGGCGTAGAAAGCCGAACCGGTTTTGAGCAAGGCCACGACCTCTGCGCCGCCGTCACGCGTGCGCTGTACGATGGCTTCGAGTTTGTCTTGCGTGATCCAGCCCATTTTCACCAAATCGTAGAGGGGAATACCTGCAACGGTGGAATAGCGCGTCAGCGGTACCATCGTATCGCCATGGCCGCCGAGTACAAAGGCGGTCACGTCTTCTACGGATACGTTGAATTCTTCGGCGAGGAAGTAGCGGAAGCGCGCTGCATCCAGCACACCTGCCATGCCGACGATTTTATGGGCGGGCATCTGACTGACTTCGCGGAACACCCAGACCATCGCATCGAGCGGGTTGGTGATGACGATGACGAAAGCGTCTGGCGCATATTTCGCTACATTTTGCGCCACGGTTTTGATGATGCTGGTGTTGATCTCGATTAGATCATCGCGGCTCATGCCCGGTTTGCGGGGTACGCCTGCAGTGACAATGACGACATCTGCGCCTTCAATGTCTTTATAATCCTGCGTTCCGATCATGTGGGAATCGAAGCCTTCGACGGGTGCCGATTCCACCAAATCGAGTGACTTGCCCTGCGGCAGACCGTCCGTGATGTCGAACATCACCACGTCGCCCAATTGCTTTAAGCCTACGAGATGGGCGAGTGTGCCACCGATTTGACCTGCGCCAATCAGCGCGATTTTATTGCGTTTATGTGTTTTAGCAGCCATGGAATTTCCTCTTATGGTTATTTTAACGAAGGTCACGCTAAGACAAAATAGTTAAGGAAGGGTTAGGGGCTTTGCATTTTATTCAAGACAATAGTCTGAAAATTAGAACGGCTTCAGCACGGCTAAAAACACAATCCCAATCAGCAGCACAGTGGGCACTTCATTGGCGATGCGGAAGAATTTTTCGCTACGCAGGTTCTGGT
>JBILIE010000005.1:0-16897 GCA_044350115.1 Rickettsiales bacterium | reverse complement strand
CGGTCACCTTGCCTTTAGACTTCTCCAACTTCGTCACCTGCACACCTGTTTTCACCTTCATGCCTTGGCCTTCAAACGACTTCTGCACGAATTTAGACACTTCTTCGTCCTCCACTGGCAGGATGCGATCCATCATCTCGCAAAGCGTCACTTCCGCGCCCATATTCAGATAAAAGCTCGCAAATTCTGAACCAATCGCACCCGAGCCCACCACCAATAATTTCTTTGGCATACGCTTAGGCAGCAACGCTTCCTTATACGTCCACACCGCGTCGCCATCAGGCTCAAATCCGGGCAGAACCCGCGCGCGTGCGCCTGTGGCGATGATGATATTTTCCGCTTTCAGCTCGCCCGTTTTGGTGCCTTTTTTATCAAAAAGCGCAACGGTACCTTTGCCCGCAAGTTTCGCCGTGGCTTCATGCACAGTCACTTTGTGCTTCTTCATCAATGCCGAAATACCTTTGGTCAGTTGCGCCGAAACGCCGCGCGAACGCTGAACGATTTTATCAAAATCAAAGCCAATCCCCTTCGCCGACAACCCGAATTCCTCAAGGTTATGTAACAAGTGATTAATCTCCGAAGAGCGCAGCAGCGCTTTCGTCGGGATACATCCCCAGTTAAGGCAGATGCCGCCCATATGCTCGCGCTCCACCACCGCCACTTTTTTGCCCAGTTGCGATGCGCGAATCGCCGCCACATAGCCGCCCGGCCCGCCGCCGATGATGATGATGTCGAAGTTATTTTGGGTCATATTTTCTCCGTTTTATTTTTTATGAAGACTGAACTAACGCTTAATGATGGCAAAAACAGATATGATAAGCGAGCATACAGAAATCAAAATTGCTACTTGTTCAGATGAAATTTTTCTGTGCTCAAGCTCGTCAATCGCAGCTTTTAAAATGATACCTTTATGGTGGTTTTTAATGCGAATTAAACTGCGATAGCTTGCTTGTGGATACAACTCACTTCTTTTTTCATCATTATGTTTGTCACTAATCAAATCTTCATAGGCCGTTGGGTTACAATAGCGTTTTAGCAATTGTTGTAAAAAAGTACACACAGGACTACCCCACCAGCAGCGCGGGGTTCTCAATATAATACTTAAACTTTTGCAGCCATTCCGCCCCGAGTGCGCCGTCCACGGCGCGGTGGTCAACGGAGAGGGTCACAGTCATGACGCTGACTTCTTTCACACCACCATCACGCAGTACCAGTTTTTTCTCACCCGCGCCGACGGCTAAAATGCAAGCCTGCGGCGGGTTGATGATGGCGCTGAAGGTTTTCACGCCATACATGCCGAGGTTAGAGATGCTGAATCCACCGCCCTGATATTCCTCTGGCTGGAGCTTGCCAGCGCGGGCTTTGGCGGCCAGCGTTTTCATTTCTGCGGAGATTTGTGCGAGGGTTTTTTGGTCGGCATTGCGCACAATCGGTGTAATCAGCCCGCCCTCAGTGGAAACGGCGATGGAGAGATCCACATTGGTGTAATTCACAATCGCGTCATCATACCAGCTGGCATTCGCCTCTGGCTTATCGCGCAACGCAAGGGCGGAAGCCTTGATGACAAGATCATTCACCGAGATTTTATAGAGCGGTTTTTTGGTGGCATCGAGTGGGGCGGCGTTGTTGAGTTGCTCGCGCACATCCATCAATTTATCAATTTCGCATTCCACGCTCAGATAGAAATGCGGCATGGTCTGCTTGGCTTCCGTCAAGCGTTTAGCGATGGTTTTACGCATCCCGTTATTGATGTTTTTGCTAAACGGCACCGTCGCACGTTTCACAAAACCTGAAGTACCGCCGAATTTGAGGAAGTCCTCCACATCTTCGCGCACAATGCGTCCATGCGGGCCAGAGCCGCGCACTTTGGCAAGGCTCACGCCGTTTTCTTCCGCCAGTTTGCGTGCCAGTGGGCTGGCTTTTACTTCGGTGATCGGAGCAGGAACCCCTTCAGGCAATTCAGGTGATTTGCTGATAGGCGCAGCCACCATGATGGCGCCACCTGCCGCAGGAGCCGCCGCTGAAGATGCTGCCACCGCCGCCACTTCCGCCTTCGCGGCTTTAGGTTCTTCCTTCGGCTTCCAGCTATCGAGGGCTTTTTTGTCTTCGCCGTCTTCCAGCACCAGCGCGATGACCTTATTCACTGCCACATTTTCAGTCCCCGCCGCCACCAGCAATTTGCCGATCGTGCCTTCATCCACCGCTTCCACTTCCATCGTGGCTTTGTCGGTTTCAATCTCGGCAATCACTTTACCGGGTTTGATTTTATCGCCCTCTTTCACCGTCCATTTCGACAATGTGCCCTCGGTCATCGTGGGCGAAAGTGCAGGCATCAGAATTTCGATTGGCATGGGTAATCTCTCTATTGAATTTCAAATTGTACGGTAACGCTCTTATTGATTTTGACATCGCCTGAAGGCACAGACGCTGCTTCAGGTGCGCCTCCCATCCCAACCATATCGGCGCTTTTGGTCATCATCGCCATGGGCATGGAGATTGGCTGGTAGCCGCCGCTGTTCGTATTAACAGACAGGACTTTTCCGAGACGGCTATCCAGTGCACCCATAATTTTTTCGGCTTTGAATTTTGCATCGCGCACAGCGGTGAGTGTCACTTCCATCTCCGCATCGTCGCTGTTTTTGAGGCCATAGGAAACCTGCTCCACGCGATCAATTCCTTTAGCCACGACGGTGTTAATGAAATCGCCCATTTTATCGAGTGTGTTTAAGGTGATTTGAATGCGATGTTCTGCGCTATAGCCGCGCAATACCTGTTTACCAGTGCCATTGGGCTCCTGCACATAATCATATTGCGGGTTAATGGAATCAGAGAGGGTTTTGATATCGTCTTTTGCGATGCTGAATTTAGCAGTCACTTCATGCAAACCCGTCAGCAAATCATCGTGCTTCTTTTTCGCCTCTGCAAGCGTAGGGGCGCGGCCTTCCACCACCACAAATACATCCGCCTTATCAGGCGCAAAGCTTTTCTCCGCTTCGCCTGTAACGGTGATTTGGCGCAGCGGTTCCTCTGCAAACGAGGCAAGCGGCAATAGGCCATAGGCCATAAAAACTGCCATTATCACGAATGCCTGATGCCCGATTCCTGATGCCTTTTTCATTATTTACGCTGCTTTCTGGTTACGGTAACACGCTCTGCGCGCCGCATCGGCAATGTCTTCCACCTGTGGCAATGCAAGTTTCTCGAGGTTTACGGCGTAAGGCATTGGCACGTCTTTGCCGTGCACACGCTGCACAGGACCATCGAGATCATCAAAACAATCTTCCATCGCAATCGCGCACATTTCGGAGCCAATACCCGCAAACGGCCAGCCTTCTTCCACCGACACTAAACGATGCGTTTTGCGCACGGAATCGATGATGGTTTGTTTGTCGAGCGGGCGGATGGTGCGCAGGTCGATCACTTCCGCGCTGATGCCCTCTTTCGCTAGAATTTCCGCCGCTTGCAATGCCATACCCACTTGCAGCGAAAATGCCGTAATCGTCACATCTTTCCCTTGGCGCACCACGGCGGCCTTGCCGATTTGCACCAGATGATCATCACCTTCTGGCACTTCGAAACTCTGCCCATACATAATTTCGTTTTCGAGGAATACGACGGGATTAGGATTACGGATCGCCGCTTTGAGCAAGCCTTTCGCCGATGCCGCATCCCAAGGCGCAATCACGATAAGCCCCGGAATATGCGCGTACCAGCTGGCATATTCTTGGCTGTGCTGCGCACCCACGCGTGCCGCTGCGCCATTAGGGCCACGAAACACAATCGGGCATTTCACCTGACCACCCGACATATACAATGTTTTTGCCGCAGAATTGATAATCTGATCAATCGCCTGCATCGCAAAATTCCATGTCATAAATTCTACAATCGGCTTAAGGCCAGCCATCGCTGCGCCCACAGCAATCCCTGCAAATCCATGCTCAGTAATCGGCGTATCAATCACGCGCTTCGCGCCAAATTCCTGCAGCAAGCCTTCAGAAATTTTATACGCGCCCTGATATTCGGCGACTTCCTCGCCCATCAAAAAAACGTCTTTATCACGGCGCATTTCTTCAGCCATAGCATCGCGCAGTGCAACTCGTACGGTGGTATTCATAGGTTTTAGCCCTTAGCAGTTAGGTTATAGGTTGTTGGTAAATAAAAGGGCGATAATGGGGTTGAGGAACAGCAATGCCCTGTGTTTTAGAAACTTCTAGCCACGCTGTCTTTGCTTTCTCCAATTCTTGCAGCGCCTCAATAGGAGTAGTTCCAAAGGCAGAACATTTTGGCAGATCGGGAATATCCGCAATATAGCCCTCATCTTCATCGCTATAAAAAACATTAATGTGATAATCTTTCATCTTTTCTCCAATTGCAGCCCATAAAGCTCGACCAATGTCAGGACTTGCCTAATTTGATATGGTTTTGCTTCGCTGCCTACATTCTGTATGTTCACTATCTCACTCACTTCTGGATGCGTATAAATATGGTGACTTCCAGAAACGCGCACAAGTTCAAATCCTAATGCATTCAATAGTTTCTGAAACTCAGCAAAGCGAACATTTTTTAAATTTCCCTGAGAGAGTTTTATCAATAACTTGAGTGCTGCCCCCATACTATCACCTAACGAATATAGAATACAGTACGATACAAACGATAATCGCCATTATTACAGTTACCGCTGTCTTGAATTTCTCCAGTAACTCTTCTCCTTCTGAAGTTTGCTTCAACACTCCCCAAGCAATTAACCATAAGGTAATTACTATTATAACCAGTAACACATTTATCAACTGCATCGCTATAACCTAAAACCTAACTGCTATCTGCTAAAACCTACTGCGTAATATCCGTCCAAAGCTCACTCACCTCTGGCTCCGGCGAAGCCTTGGCAAACTCCTCCGTTTCGCGGATAATTTCTTTGATTTCAGCGTCGATCTTTTTCAGGTCTTCTTCTTTGATAATCCCTGCGGCAAGACCACGGTTGCGGAGGCTGTCAATTGGATCACGCGTTTCTTTGAAGTTATCGACTTCTTCTTTCGTGCGGTATTTCGCAGGGTCGGACATCGAGTGGCCGCGATAACGATAGGTTTTCATTTCCAGAATATACGGCTCACCTTTGCGCACACGCTCTACGGCTTTTTTGCCCTTTTCCATCACTTCGACCACGTCCATCCCGTTGACTTGTTCGCCTTTTACGCCGAGCGATTCGCCAGCGCGGAAAAGTTCAGTTGCCGCGTGGCTGCGCTGTACCGAAGTACCCATCGCATATTCGTTATTTTCGATGATAAACAGAATCGGCAAGCCCCAGAGAGCCGCCATATTATAGGTTTCGTACACCTGACCTTGGTTCGCCGCGCCGTCGCCATAATAGCAAACGCAAATATCATTCGTGCCACGATATTTACGCGCAAAAGCAAGCCCTGCACCGAGCGGCACCGAAGCGCCGACAATGCCGTGACCGCCCCAGAAATTATTCTCTACCGAGAACATATGCATGGAGCCGCCTTTGCCTTTGGAATAACCGCCAGCACGACCAGTCAGCTCGGCCATCACGCCCTTGGGATCCATATCGCAAGCGAGCATATGGCCGTGATCGCGATAGGTGGTAATAACGGCATCTTTGCGGGTGATGCAGGTTTCCATCCCCGTCACCACGGCTTCTTGCCCAATATACAGATGGCAAAATCCGCCGATGAGACCCATGCCGTAAAGCTGACCTGCTTTTTCTTCAAAACGGCGAATAAGCAACATTTTGCGATAAAGCTCTAACATCGTGGCTTTATCGGGCAACGAGTTATTCCCCACGCCTTGTTTTGTGATTTTTACTTCAGAAGTTTGTGCAGAAGAACGCGCCATAATCCGCCTTATAATAACTGTTTGAGCGCGCAGATATAACTCAACCCCTCGCCCCTCGCAAGCAAGAAATCAGGCCAATAACAGGAACTTATGCTGCACTGCAACATGAAGAAGCGAGAGATAATGTGAACAGAATTATTTTTGAGGAATATAAATATATTCGTCTTTATCGGCATATCCCAAAACGACACGCGCACGTTCGTCCAGCAAATCCAAATCAAGCGATTGATCGCTCAGCAACGCCACATGGCGCTCATCGGCAATCCGCTTTTCTTGCAATGCCACTAATTTCTCTTGATTGGATGTTAGTTTGTGTTGCTCTTTCAGCAGCGCATACACACCGTGATTGCCGTTAAGGGCATGAAACACAAGATAGGTCATCGCACCACAAAACAACAAAGGGCGCATGAGCCTTTGCAGATAATGATGCTTTCTTTGAAACGTGACCATGGAAAAATTATAACCCTTTGCTATTCGTCCCACAACAAGACAAGCTCTGGCGATCACTCAGGGGATCAGTTTCTTCATGCCTGTAGAATTAATGCAACAACTAGAGCGAATAAATCGCCGCATCACCAAGATCTTCTTCAATACGAATCAGTTCGTTATATTTTGCCAAGCGATCACTGCGCGAGAGTGATCCCGTTTTAATCTGCCCACAATTCAACGCCACCGCCAATTGCGCGATGGTACTATCTTCCGTCTCGCCTGAACGATGCGACATCACGCTACGATAACGTGCGCGATGTGCCATATCCACCGCCGCAATGGTTTCGGTTAGCGTTCCAATCTGGTTGACCTTCACTAGCAATGCATTGGCCAGACCTTTTGAAATTCCCTCTTTCAAAATCTCTGGATTTGTCACAAACAAATCATCACCCACTAGCTGCACTTTGCTGCCCAGCGCGGCGGTTAGCTCTTTCCAGCCCGCAATATCGTTTTCGGCCATACCGTCTTCGATCGAAAAGATAGGATATTGCTTCACGAGATTTTCATAGAAGCGCACCATCTCCTCTTGATGTAACACCTTGCCCTCGCCTTCCATATAATAAGCACCATCGCGGTAAAACTCGCTAGAAGCGGAATCAAGCGCGAGCGCCACTTGCTCGCCGGGTTTGAAGCCTGCCGATTCAATCGCTTTCATAATCTGATCCAGCGCTTGATGAGTGCTGGTGAGTGCGGGTGCAAAACCGCCTTCATCGCCGACAGCGGTACTAAAACCTCCCGCAGCGAGTTGTTTTTTCAGTGTATGAAAAATCTCGCAACCCCAGCGGATCGCCTCGCGCATATTCGGCGCGCCAACAGGCATAATCATGAATTCCTGAATATCAATCGGGTTATCCGCATGTGCACCGCCATTGATAATATTCATCATCGGCACAGGCAGTTTACGCGCTTGTGTGCCGCCAATATAGCGATATAACGGCAAATCTACCGAATCCGCTGCGGCATGTGCCACCGCCAGTGAAACGCCTAAAATGGCATTCGCACCGAGAATTTTTTTGTTCGGCGTGTCGTCCATTTCCAGCATCGTTTGATCAATAAGAATTTGATCGGTCGCATCAAAGCCCAGCAATTCACCCGCAATGGTTTCATTCACATTGTGAACAGCTTTGAGCACACCTTTACCGCCATAGCGTTTTTTGTCGCCATCACGCATTTCAAGCGCCTCTTTCGAGCCTGTGGAGGCACCTGATGGCACCGCCGCACGTCCAAACGATCCATCTTCCAACGTTACATCCACTTCGATTGTGGGGTTACCGCGAGAATCAATAATTTCGCGTGCGTGGATGTCGATGATAGTGCTGGTGGTCATGTCAATTAGGCCTTTTTAATAAGTGAATCGATCGCTTTAAGTTGGGTGAGCGTGGCTTCCAGCTCATCCAAACGCATCATGCAAGGGCCGTCAGACGGCGCATGATCGGGGTTTTCGTGGGTTTCCATAAACACTGCCGCCACGCCCACGGCAATCGCCGCACGCGCCAATACGGGCACAAATTCGCGCTGGCCACCCGATGCACCGCCAAGGCCACCCGGTTGCTGCACGCTATGCGTTGCATCAAACACCACAGGGCAGCCAGTGGAAGCCATAATCGGCAGCGAGCGCATATCGGACACCAGTGTATTATAGCCAAAGCTGGCGCCACGCTCGGTGAGCAACACATTCTGATTGCCGAAATAATCCATTTTCTCAACGATATTTTTAGCATCCCACGGCGCGAGGAACTGACCTTTTTTGATATTAACCACTTTGCCTGTTTCGGCGGCGGCTTTCAGCAAATCCGTCTGGCGGCATAAAAACGCAGGAATCTGCAAAATATCCACGACTTCAGCAGCCGCTTTCACCTGCTCTACATCATGCACATCAGTCAGCACAGGACAGCCAAAAGTTTTACGAATTTCTTCAAACACAGGCTGCGCGCCTTCAAAGCCAATGCCGCGCTCTGCTTTCGCGCTGGTGCGATTAGCTTTATCAAAAGAGGTTTTATAAATCAGCCCAATGCCCAACTTCTGGGTAATTTTAGCCAGATTCTCCGCCATCATCATTGCATGATCGCGTGATTCCATTTGGCAAGGGCCTGCAATTAAAACAAACGGCAAATCATTACCAAAAGTAACGTTGCCTACCGTAATGTGACGATTTTTCATGGGGAGTAGATGCCGCAGAATCGTCTAAAAGGCAAGCTCTTATCGCCTAATGCAGGTCTCAATCATCCCTTTGCGCCCGCGCAGCAAATCAGCTTTTTGGTCTAATTCTACAGCGGAAAGCTCGCCTTTTAGTTCCCGCGCTTCCAGATCATTGAAGGCTTTCACCGTCATCGCCACTTCGATATTTTCGAGCAGACACGCACAGACTTTCTGCAATTCTGGCTTATCTTGCGGGTTGCATCCGACCAGAAATTTTTGCTGTTCGGTGAGCTGTGGTTGTTGTGAAAATGCCGAGAACGCCAAAACCATCACCGTCATGCCAGCGAAAGCCGGCATCCAGCGCATTAAAAAGACTATATTCCCGCCTATGCGGGAATGACGGATAGATGTTTTTGCCATAATTCCTCCACAATATCAGGGTTGAGCAAAGTACTTACATCGCCAAAATCCTGCACGCCTTCTGCGATTTTACGCAAAATGCGGCGCATGATTTTGCCGGATCGCGTCTTCGGCAAATCGCGGGTGATGACGATCACATCCGGCCGTGCAATCGCGCCGATTTCTTTTACCACTTGGGCTTTAAGTGCCGCTATCAACTCTGGCGTTTCTTCCATCCCCACATCCATGATCACATAGGCATAAATCCCCTGCCCTTTAATATCATGCGGATATCCCACCACCGCCGCTTCCGCCACGCCATGATGCCCGACCAATGCGCTTTCAATTTCTGCGGTGCCAAGGCGGTGGCCTGAGATATTCAGCACATCGTCCATCCGTCCCGTAATCCAGTAATGTCCGTCTGCATCGCGCTGCGCTCCGTCGCCCGAAAAATAATAGCCTTGATACTGGCTGAAATAAGTCTGTTGAAAACGCGCCTGATCACCATAAATACTGCGCGCCTGCCCCGGCCATGAATCGGCGATGCACAGCGCGCCCTCGCCTGCGCCTTCAACCACTTTACCTTGCCCATCAATCAACACGGGTTTGATGCCAAAAAACGGCTGCATCGCCGAACCTGCTTTATAATTCTCCGTCCCCGCGAGCGGCGTGATAAGATGCCCACCCGTTTCCGTTTGCCACCATGTATCCACAATCGGGCAGCGGCCTTCGCCCACTACATTAAAGTACCACAGCCATGCTTCGGGATTAATCGGCTCGCCTACACTGCCGAGCAAACGCAGGCTCTTGCGCGAAGTTTTCGTCACCCATTCCTCGCCTTGTTTCATCAGTGCGCGAATCGCCGTCGGCGCGGTGTAAAAAATATTCACCTGATATTTATCCACCACCTGCCAGAAGCGGGAATAATCGGGATAATTCGGCACGCCCTCGAACATCAGCGTGGTAGCACCATTGGCAAGTGGGCCATAAAGCACATAGCTATGCCCCGTTACCCAGCCGACATCGGCGGTGCACCAGAACACTTCGCCCTCATGATAATCAAACACATCGTAAAAAGTCATCGCCGCATAAAGCAGATATCCCGCTGTCGTGTGCAATATGCCTTTTGGTTTTCCTGTGGAACCACTGGTATAAAGAATAAACAACGGATCTTCTGAACCCATCGGCTCCGGCGGGCAATCAGCACTATAATCTTCCAGTGAGAGGGGGAAACAAACCATCTGCACTTGCGGCAACTCTGCAATCGCAGCTTCCACATTGGCCTTCAACGGGATCTTCTTGCCACCGCGCATCCCATATTCAGTGGTGATCACGAGGCGGCTATCACAATCCTCAATCCGTCCATGCAGTGCTTCGGAGGAAAATCCACCGAACACCACGGAATGCACCGCACCAATGCGCGTTACCGCCAACATCGCCACCGCCGCTTGCGGGATCATCGGCAAATAAATCGTCACACGATCACCTTTTTTTACGCCGCGTGATTTCAGCAAATTAGCAAAACGGCAAACCTCCGCATGCAGCTCGCGATATGTGATTTTGCATGAATCTGCGGGATTATCCCCCTCCCAGATAATTGCTATCCTGTCGCCGCGTGTGGCAAGGTGCCGATCAAGGCAATTATAGCTCACATTCAGCGTGCCGCCCTCAAACCATTTGAGGGATACATCGCCGTTAAAATCCGTATTTTTTACCGTATGAAATGGCGTAAACCAGTCCAAGCGTTTTGCTTGCTCTCCCCAGAATTTATTAGGATCGGCGATAGATTCCGCATAAAGCCGCTGGTAGTCTGCATGGCTCAAATGCGGGGTGACACTGCTTTTAACGTGGATCGTTTGGGTCATAAAAACCTCTATTTCGCGGGAATATCCCGATGTCTGTGTTGCACATGATACTCCTTTGAGTTGAGGAATGCAGCTAATTGTTCGGCCACAAACACCGAGCGGTGTTTGCCGCCTGTGCAGCCAATCGCAATCGTCAGATAGCTTTTGCCTTCCTGCTGGTAGCGCGGAAGGAGTGGCAACAGCAGCTTGGTGAGATTCTCAAAAAAGCCAGCATAGGCTTCGTCCTTTTTAATATATTCACCAATTTCTTTATTTAGCCCTGTGAGGGGTCTTAAGTTTTCGTCGTAATGCGGGTTACGCAAAAAGCGCACATCAAACACCAAATCCGCATCCCTCGGCACCCCTTGGCGAAAGGAGAAAGACTGCACAAAAATGGAGAGATGCTCTTCTAATTTAGAATAACGTGATTGAATTGTTGCCCGCAGCTCGGTGGGCTTCACCTGAGTGGTATCAATCACCAAATCCGCCCAGTTTTGAATATCGCCAATCAGCATGCGCTCCATAGCGATACCATCGCTAATCGGGCGATCAATCGCCAGCGGATGTTTGCGCCGCGTTTCGGTATAACGCCGCTGAATCACCTCATCGTCACAATTTAAAAACAGAGTTTCCACCTTGTGGCTCCCCGCTTTGCGGATGGCTTCAATCGCTCGCCCCAGATAATCCGCCGAAAAATCGCGGCTACGGATGTCCACCCCCACTACCACCATTTCGTCCTGCACTTTTTCAGAAACAATCAACAATGGGAGCAATGAAAGCGGCATATTATCCACCGTTTCATAGCCTAAATCCTCCATCGCCTTCAGCGCGGTAGATTTTCCAGCCCCAGAAAGACCTGTGATGAGAAGAAGTTTAGTCATAAGGAGTGGTGAGTGGTGAGTGGTGAGTGGTGAGCAAATGCTACTCGCCACACGCCACTCATCACTTCCTAGGCTACTTTTTGTTTTTCTTCCGCAGGATCCACCCACGAAATATTGCCATCAGCGCGCTTGTAAACAACGTTTAAACGACCATTCGCAGCGTTATTAAACATCAGCGCGGGGAGGTCTGCCAGATTCATCCGCATCACGGCTTCGCTTACGGTCAAGGTACTGATATGCGTTGACTTCTCGGCAATAATAATGGGGTTTTCCACTTCTGCTTCGGCTTTTTCTGCTGCCGAAATCACATATTTCATGCCCTGATACGCATTGGCTTCCGAGCGATGATGATCCGTAATTTTACGCTTATAACGGCTCAATTGTTTTTCGATTTTCTCTGCTGCAGAGTCAAACGCAGCATAAACGTCCACTGCCTGACCCGTGCTTTTAATAATGATGTTAGAAGAAGTACCCGTATTGCCGTGAATGCTCACGTTAAACAAATGGGCATCACGCGAAATCACCACATCCACCGAAATCACACGGTCGAGATATTTGTGAACGCCTTCTTCCATGCGTGATTGCACATGGCTGCGAAAAGCCTCACCTACATCAATCCCTTTTCCTGAAACATTAACTTGCATAGTGGTTCCTTCCTTTTCTTGCTAAAATGTCGAAAGCCAATTGTAGCAAAAACAGGGAAAATAGAAACAGGAATCACTTAGAAAGCGGAATTTTTACGCCCAGAGCCTTTTCCAGCCTTGCTAATTCGCCATAATAGGCCACGCGGCGCACAAAACGGGGCATAATTCCTGACCATTTGAAGTCGCCCAACACAGTACCGTTTTCGTCTTCCCCTTTGGGTACGAAATTAAAGAGATCGTTCATTGTCACCACATCGCCCTCCATCCCAATAATCTCGGTGACTTGGGTAATGCGACGATGACCATCGCGCTGACGGCTGATTTGCACAATCAAATGCAATGCTGCTGAAATTTGATAGCGCACCGCTGCGGTAGGAATATTTAAATTCGCCATGCCGATCATATTTTCCAGACGCGAAAGTGCATCACGAGGATGGTTGGCGTGAACCGTGGTCAGCGAGCCTTCATGGCCTGTATTCATCGCCTGCATCATATCAAAGGCTTCGTGTCCACGCACCTCGCCCACGATAATGCGGTCAGGACGCATACGCAGCGCGTTCTTCACCAAATCACGCATCGTTACTTCCGATTCGGGATGCGATTTCGACGTTGAAGGGCGTGTTTCCAACCGCACCAAATTGGGGTGCCCCAGCTTCAACTCCGCCGCATCCTCAATCGTCACGATACGTTCTTCATGTCCGATAAACTGTGAAACAGCATTGAGCAAAGTGGTTTTACCCGAACCTGTACCGCCAGAAATTAAGACATTCATGCGGCATCTACCGATTACTTTCAGGAATTCACCGAGCGATTCTGATAAGTTTTTCTTCTCGATCATATCGTCCAGCGTAATCAAATTTTTAGAGAATTTACGAATGGAAATCGAGGTGCCGTCCACCGCCAGTGGTGGCGAAATAATATTCACGCGAGAACCATCCGCCAAACGTGCGTCCAGCAAGGGGCGATATGGGTTAAGTTCACGGCTGATTCCGCCCGCAATGCGATGCGCAATTTGCAGCACTTCTTCTTCACCGCTCAACTGAATATCGGTTTTTTGCAGCTTACCAAAGCGCTCGATAAATACGTCTTTATGGCCATTAATCAAAATATCGTTAATGGTCTCATCCTGCATCAGCGGCGTAATTGCACCGAGATCCGCCATCTTATTAAGGAATTCCCCCGTAAGCACTTTGCGTTCTTTTTCAATCAATTCCAGCTCAGATTCCTGTGCGACCATCTGACGGCGCATCATTTCTGTCTGTTGCGTAATAGCGGTAGCGAGACTTTCAAAACTCGCTGCAAGCACCGACATATCCCCGCCGCCTGCTATTGGCGCGGGTTGCATTGTTGGCGCAGGCTGTTTTGCTGGAGGCGTAACGGCGGCAGCTTGCTCAACTGCTACGGCCTTGCCAATCCGCTGGCTCAACATTTCATAGCTTAAACGACGCGCAACCACAGGTGTCAACGCCACCAGATCAAATCCTGCCTTTGTTTTATTAAGAACAAAGCCATCCCCCACCATTTCGCCCACAGCCGCTAAACGCATTTTAGAACTGCTCGCACGCATCTCCGCAGAGCCTTCAACAATCTGCCACGCCGTGCGCACCTCCTCATTTTGTAAAACAAGGGGGTCACCTGGAGCAAAACGCTGGAATTCTTTTATCATGCGCTCAAAATAGCCCAAAGGACTTAACAAATGGTTAGCTAAAGCTTATTTTTCTTACGTTTTCTACGTTCTGAGGATGAGGGGATATTGAGCAGATCCCGATACTTAGCAACCGTACGCCGCGCCACATCCACACTTTGATCTTTCAGCATTTCTGCAATCGTATCATCAGAGAGGATATTATCCTCATCCTCCGCCTCGATCATCTGCTGAATCATAAACTGCACACTTTTGCTTGAAAAATCGATGCCGCCATCAGCACTTTGCAATGCAGAGGTGAAGAAATATTTGAGCTCAAACATGCCCGAAGGGGTCGCCATATATTTCTGCGTGGTCACTCGGCTGACGGTGCTTTCGTGCATCTCGATCACTTCCGCAACCTCGCGCAGAGTCAGCGGCTTCAAATAACGAATCCCATATTTCAGAAAGCTATCTTGCTGCTTTACAATTTCCTGCGCTACTTTGAGCATGGTTTTAGCACGCTGATCCAACGCTTTCACCAGCCAATTGGCGGTAGCTAATTGGTCGGTCAGGTATTTCTTATCATCCTTGCTGCGGCTGCGCTCGCTCAGTTCCACAAAGTAATGCTGATTGACCAATACACGCGGCAAATTGCGTGGGTTGAGTTCAATATGCCAACCGTTATTGCGGCGCTGCACCATAATATCCGGCTCCACCACCTGCGAGCTATCATGCGAAAATTGAAAGCCAGGTTTGGGGTTGAGTGCACGAATTTCGAGCACCATATCGCGCAGATCTTCCCGATCCACATCGCAAATTTTAGCAAGTTTATCAAATTCCGAACTGCCGAGCAGATTCAAATTCTCCACCAATTTTTGCATGGCAGGGTCGAATCTGTCTTTTTCTTTTAGCTGCAAAGCCAGACATTCTGAAAGATTGCGCGCGCACAACCCCGCCGGCTCACAACGCTGCAACAACATCACAATGGCATCTAACTGCGCTGCATCACAACCCAATGTTTCTACAATCGCTGCATGTTCTGGCGGCAGATAACCCGCCTCATCTACCAAATCAATCAAATGACGACCTATCATCCGCTCTGCAATATCTTCCGTCGAAAACAGCAAATGCTCTAATAAATGATCACGCAGCGAGGGCAATTCTGTGGCGGTTTGTTCGATAATATGCGCGGTGGAATCATCACTCAAACTGCGCGTATTGCTCGAACGCTCCTGCCATTCGCCGCTATTCCAGTGGTCTTCGGGCTGGGTGTCGAGCAGTGTATCGCCCTCCGCAGGTTTTTGTTCTGCCTCGCCGCTCTCATCCGCTTTCTCATCAGCGCGGCCTTCTTCTTGCAGTAATGGATTTTTCTCTAATTCCTCTGCTAGGAACTCGCGCAGTTCAATTGATGAAAGCTGCAATAATTTAATCGATTGTTGCAACTGCTGGGTCATCACCAACGATTGCTGCTGCCGTAATTCTAATTTTGGCGAGAGAGTAGTCATAGATTACAACGCAAAAGATTCACCCAGATACACTCGGCGCACATCCACGTTATCAATAATTTCTGCAGGCGTGCCTTCCATCAATACCGTGCCGTCGTGAATAATATAGGCACGATCGATAATCTCCAACGTTTCGCGCACATTATGCTCGGTGATGAGCACCCCAATACCGCGATCTTTTAGCTGTGATACCAACCCCCGAATCTCTGCCACGGCAATCGGGTCAATCCCCGCCAAAGGTTCATCCAGCAGAATAAATCCGGGTTTGGAGGCCAATGCGCGGGCAATTTCCACCCGCCGACGCTCACCACCCGAAAGCGCAATCGCAGGCGCATTACGCAAATGCGTAATCGAAAATTCGCCGAGTAATTCGTCGAGCATAATCTGACGGTTTTCAGCAATTGGCTCGCTGACTTCCAGCACCGCCATAATATTTTGTTCCACCGTCATACCGCGAAAAATAGACGCTTCCTGCGGCAGATAGCCAACGCCAAGGCGTGCTCGCTGGTACATCGGCAGCGGTGTAATATCCGCACCATCCAAAAAAATCTGCCCATAATTGGGGCGCACAAGGCCAGTAATCATATAAAAACAAGTCGTCTTACCCGCGCCATTAGGCCCCAGCAGCCCCACCGCCTCCCCACGCTTCACTGTCAGGCTCACATTGCGCACCACGGGTCGCTTGGCATAGCTCTTACCCAAACACGAAGCATGCAGCCCCCCGCCCATCGGCGGCGCCACCGAACGCGGAAAAGTATCCGAGAAGCTAGAGGAGTCCATCATGGCTTTATTTTTTTCATTGTGTTGGCAGGAATACACCCTTCACGCGCCCACCGCCACCAGAAAAACCCGGAGCGTTGGAAGGCACAGAGGCACTGAGCAAGCTTTTCTGCGTACGCATATCGTAATCCAGCCTGCCGCCTTTGAGCACATTCTGCCCACGCGTAAGCACGACATTACCGACTAATTGAATCTGTTTAAAATCAACATGATAAATGCCTTGTTCTGCTTGTGCCGTTTCGTCTGGCGTGGCGAGTACTACATTTTTATTCACTTCAATTTTAGCAATAGCGCCCATCGTGCCACTGCGTTCATTCGCCGTGCGATAATACACTGTCATGGTCGAAGCGCGGAGCGAGACATTGCCCTGCACCGCCACCACATTTCCACGAAACACTGCTTTGCGATTGGGCTGCACCACCTCTAGCTGATCTGCCGTAATCTCGATGGGTTGGTTGTCGTTACCCATCGGAACCTGCGCCAGCGCAGGCTGTGCATACAATAACAGACCCAATATTATCGCTATTTTTTTCATTAGATTCCTCATCATTGCGGGTAGATTACCATCTTTACACGATTTGAGAAGCGAATCGCTTTATATTCCATGGAAAGTTGAAAAGCGCCGCTTTGAATTGTCCCCGCAGGGCTTTGCGCCTTGATTTCGGAAGGCCCCCATGCATCGCCTGTATCCAGATTCACCAAAATTTGCTGGGTCACAAACTCATTACCGTCATCG